>WJJK01000380.1 GCA_014729705.1 Candidatus Altarchaeales archaeon
AGTATTCATAGGCTCAAACGTGGAGCCCCCAGAGATTGTCATGCACCTGCCCATGATCTGCGAGGAGAAAGACATAGCCTACCTATACGTCAAAAAAGAGGACATAGGGGAGGCTGTGGGGATACACGTCCCGACAGCCGCAGGCTGCATAATCGAGGAAGGCAAAGCCAAAGAGTTAGTAGCTGAAGTCAAAGAGAAGTTGGCTGAAATAAAATCCCAGTAAAATGGTTGAAGCAGAGGTTGTGAAGATCATCGGGCGAACCGGCATATACGGGGAAGTAATGCAGGTCATGTGCAAGATACATGCCGGGGAAAGCAAGGGCCGCGTGATAAGAAGAAACATCAAGACCCCGGTTAGGATAGGGGATGTGCTTGACCTCAGGGAGACTGAGCGGGAAGCCAAACCCCTGAAGTAGAGGGAATAAAATGGATTGCAGCTTCTGCGGAAAACAGATACCCCAAGGCACTGAAGCGATTTACGTGACTAAAGCGGGCTCCGCACACTATTTCTGCTCCAGCAAATGCGAGAAAAACCAGATTAAGTTAAAAAGAAACCCAAGGAAAGTCCGCTGGACGGAAAGCTATCGGAAGGAAAAACAGATGAGGCTTAAGACCCTCAAAAAAGACGGGGAGAAATCACCCAAAGAATCTGAGCCGTCGGGTGAGCCGAAAAAGAAGATCAAGCAAAAGAAAACCGCAAAGAAGAAAACGGGTGAGGATAAGAGTTCCCCCAAAAAGACCGGTGAAAAAAAGACTAAAACCAAAAAGAAAACCAAGTCAAAGAAAAAAGAAGCCAGTAAATGAGGACTTTAATTATAATCCGCCCCTACGCAGTCATCAGGGGGCTTGTGGGAGAAATAATATCCAGGTTCGAGCGACACGGAATCAGGATTGCGGGAATAAAGGTTTTGAGGTTATCTAAGGTGTTGGCGGAGAAACTCTACAGAGAACATGAAGGTAAAAACTACTACGACAGCTTAATAGAAAACATGACTTCCAAGCCAAGTGTTTTCGCCGTCTTGGACATAGACGTGTTGGACGACGCCCACGCCACCTCTTTGGTTAGGAAAATCATCGGAGACACCGACCCGGCTCTAGCTGATATGGGCACCATAAGGGGGGATTTCGGTTTAAGGATCGATCAAAACATCATACACGCATCGGATTCGCCTGATGCAGCTCAAAAAGAGATACCGCTTTTCTTCGATGAAAAGGAGATAGTTGAATACTAAAAATGACTACAGTATATGACGTGTCCGCACAGGATTTAATAAATAAGTTAGCGGAAAACCTTAAAAAGGAGGGGGAGATTAAGACCCCTGGTTTCGCTGTTGGAATCAAGACGGGTTCAAGCAAACAAAAACAACCTCAAGACCCTGATTGGTGGTTTTTCAGGTGCGCAAGCATCCTACGTAAAGTATATTGCATGGGCCCTGTTGGAACCGAGAACCTCAGGAAGGAGTACTCAAGCAAACTCAGGAGGGGGCGTAAACCAGCCACCTCCCGTAAAGCAGGCGGTAAAATCATCCGAACTATTCTTAAGGATCTGGATGAAAAAGGCTACACCGAGAAAACCCGTAAAGGCCGAATACTAACCGCCAGGGGAAAGTCTTATTTAGACAAAATCGCAACAGACTTAGCTAAACAATGAGTGAGTTAGAGGAATTAAGGGCAAGACGCGCCAAACAGTTGATGGCGTCCCAGCAGGATGAATACCAAAGACAGCTTCAGAAAAAGCAGGTGGATGAACAGATTAAATCCATAATAAACCAGATTATGACCGCGGAAGCCAGGCAACGGTTGACTAACCTGCGCATAGCCCGCCCCGACTACGCAAGACAAATCGAGGTCCTGTTAATCCAGCTGGCTCAATCCAATAGACTGCCCAGTAAACTGGATGACGAGGCATTCAAAAATATTTTGTCTAAATTAAGCAGCAGAAACAAAAAGAAAATCAACATAATAAAATAGCGTGTTTTCCCCTGGAATCATTCGCCCCCAGAGGCTCTTCCGCCCCCGGCTTCTCACCCCTGCCGAGGAAACATACAGGAATTAAAGGCTAGAGTATATCTTCCATCTCGTATTCCAGGTCCCCTACCTTCTCTTCTTCTTCGCCGCCTGTTTCAGTTGATTTTGTTTCACCCAGTTTTTTCTTTCGATAGATGAAGGAGGCTATGAGTATTACTACGCCAATCAAAATGAAAACCCAGTTGGTTATTTTGAATGGACCTATGAGGGAGCCTTTTAGTTCAGCTAAATCGGATTTAACAGACTCCTCCTGGGAGAGAGTTAGTTTATGGTTGGCTAGGGCTTGGGCTTTCTCTTGTTTAAGCAGTTTGTTTTGTTGCTCAAGTGATTGTCTTTTCAACTCCAGTTCCCCTAAAATGACTTTAAGCTTGGATACGTCGAGCGTGGACGAGCCTGAGTCAACGGGGTAGGCTAGCCACTGGACTATGTTTAGCGCCAGACGTTTATTGTGGTACTCCTCTATATGCTCGTTTGAGAATCCTTCGGCGTCCGAGTGCACGTAGACTACTCCGTTGCCGGCATACGCTGCGGCGGATAAAACAGGTTGGCTGCCTGAGGGGAAGCTGCCTGTGTCGCTGAATGTATCGGAGTCCCCGTGCAAGACGTCTATGGCGTCAACACCCAACTTCAGGCCGCTGGTCTTATAGAAACCTATTTTGGCGACGCCGTCCCTGATTTTTTTTGTGACCGCGTGGTCGCCGAATCGGTCGGCAGAGAAAACGTATTGCTCATCGTATCCGGGTATGGGGTCGCTGGGGTCAAGTAGGACTCCGGAGTCTATGGTCACACCAAAGGGTATGGATAGTTGGTTGGCTCTGTTGTCGCCATCCCCGTTTATGAATAAACCCCCTCCTTTTTGGAGTACAAACCAGATTACTGAGGAAATCTCCTCTGTATCAAGGTTTTTCCTAAGATCCTGCATTATGAGTATGTCGTAGGGTTCAAGGGTTGAGCGAGTAAGTTGGCCGCGGGTTAATGTGGCCACGTCATGCCCCTGGTTTTGCAGTTCCTGCCTGAATCGACTGTATCCCCCGGTGGTGGAGTATTTACCTGAGGTCCCCACTTCATAGATCAATATTTTTTTCGCTGAAGCAGCCTGCATAAAAAGCAGCAAAAATATTAAGCCAAGGGTTATTTTTGTTTTACTCATTTTCTTCATAACTCGTTTGGTAGATCGTCGTCCTCGCCCACATCATACCCTAACTCGTTTAGCAGGGCCTCGCTTTCCTCCTTAGGCTCTCTCGCCTGCGATATCATGACGGCGGCAAACACCACGCATAATCCAAGTATTATGATTGAAAGTGAATCCCGGTTTAGGGGCCCTATCTTACCCTCCTGCAGAACCAGTATCTCCTCTGCAGCCTGGTTTATCCGGGTCTGGATTTGGCTGGATTGATCCTGAACCGTTTTGATTTCGGCTTGAAGGGTGTCCCGCTCCACTTGAAGTCGTCCCACCATTAATTTCGTGCGGTGTATCTGGTTTTGTATGGTTCCAACGCTTGTAATCCCTGCTTGCTCGTTTGTTGGTATGCCCAGCCAGGCAATGATGTTTTCCCCATATTTTTTGTTGTTTTTCTCGTTAATATGGTCATTGGATAGGGTTTCAACGTCGGTGTGTATGAATATCACTCCGTTGCCGAATATCGCTGCAGCGGATACGGGCGGTCTGCTGCCTGAGGGGAAGCTGCCGGTAGTACTATAGGTGTCGTTGTCCCCCATAGCTATTTCAGTGCTCTCCCCGGTTAAGATGAATCCCCGAGGCCCATATAACGTGATTTCAGCGACCCCCTCGGTTAAGACAGTCATACCGGGGGGTTCAGTGAATTGGTGTATTACAAAGTCTGAACGTGACTTAGTGTGAAGCTGGTTGGTTGTGTCGATTAGTGTGCCTGAATCTATGGTCACCCCAAAGGGTATGGTGAGTTGGTTGGCGTTCCCCTGGGCTGCGCCGTTTATGAATAATCCCCTCCCCTGCTGCAGTACGAACCATAGGATGGAGGACACCTCTTCGGTGGTGAGTTTCTTGCGTAGGTTTTGTATTACCAGGATGTCGTAGCTTTCAAGTTTCTCTTTGCTTAACTCCCCCTGAGTTATGGAGGCGAGATAGTGTCCTTCACTGCTTAATTGTTCTGCGAATTCACTGTATCCCCCCTCAATCTTGTATTCATTGCCTGCCCCGATTTCATAGAAAATGATTCGTTTAGCCAGGCAGAGTGGCGTTAAAAGCAAAAGTATCAGCAAAACCGACGTAGCCTTTAAGGGTGCGTGTGTTTTCTGCATTGGTAATGATTTAATTTTATTTATATAAATAGTAGGATAGTAGGGGCGGGGTGTTAGAGTCTTTCGTATTCGACGTTAAATGAATCCTTGAAGTCAACCAACAGGTATCCCGCATCAAGTCTTCCCGCGGCATAAACCTTTGTCCCCCCGAGTAGGTCTTCGCACCCGGCTGCCTCGTGTATGTGGCCTGAAAACATTACAGTCGGTTTGCGGTTTAAAACGTATTCCCTAAGGCTTCGGCTTCCCGCGTGGACGCCCCCCGAAGTCAAATCGCATTTAGTGCCGTAGGCTGGGGCGTGTGTGAGGAAAACCTCGCTTTGGGTTGACGTCGGCGGTAGGTTACGCAGTTGCCGCCTTATTTCTTGTTCACTTAACTCCCAGGCAGTGTGGAAGGGGGTGGGGTTGCTCGCCCCAAACCCTGTGAAGGATATGCCGCTCCGGTTAATGGTTTTTTTATGCAGGTTATGTGTGCCCAGGGTTTGCGCGGTTTCCTGGTTGTCGCAGTTGCCTAAAATCATGTGGTAATCCAGCCTCCCAAGCAGGTCCATTAATTTTTCCACGTCTTTTTTGTTTTGCACCGGGTCTTGGAATCCGTGACTGTAGTCGCCAAGCAGGAAAACATGTTCCACATTGTTTTCTCTTGCAGCCTGCATTAAATCCGCTGCCAATTCTATGCGCCCGTGTATGTCTGATGCCACAATAAATTTCATGGGGTTTCTTTTTGGAAAGACAAACATATTTATTTACGGTTGGTTTAATATTATTTTTGAATGAGGTGATCTGTCATGTTTGATCCCTGGAAGAGGCGTAGAAGGTTTTTCGAGAACGACCCTTTCTTTGAGGACCTTGACGAGTGGATGGAGGATATTATGAAGCAGATGAGGCAGAGTATGGAGAACGCGCCCGACGTTGAAGGCCGCAAGGGGCCTTTCGTCTACGGCTATAGCGTGCGCGTGGGCCCGGACGGCGAGCCCCATGTCGAGCGTTTCGGCAACGTATCCCCTAAATCCCGGCAGGTTCCATCCGGCCGCGAGCCTTTGACGGACGTGGTGGAGGGAGATGATCAGTTAAGTGTTATCGCGGAGTTACCCGGTATCGAGAAGCAGGACATTGACTTGTCTACGGGCGAGCAGGAGCTTGAAATCAACGTGAACACAGCTAAAAGGAATTACCATAAAAACATCCGCCTACCCTGTGACGTGGACCCTGATTCAGCTAAAGCAAGCTATAAAAACGGGGTTCTTGAGGTTAAACTGGATCGCAGGGAGAAGAAGAAGCCGGATAAAAAAAGGGTTGACATAGAATAACCCTCTTTATTTTTCCATTAAATCGAAGCAGTGGGTGTATAGGTGCTCCAGTATCCGCATTATTTTGACGTAGAATCCAGGGAGGTTTTCCCCGTCCCAGCGGAACTCCACGATCATCGAATCTTGATCTCTTTTAGGTTCTAAGTCTTTGAAGTCGATGCTCTGACCGCAGGTGATTTGCATGAAATAGATGTTTGATTCAGTAAGCAGCCTCATCATTTTAGGGTCTTTGTTGAGGCAGTTTGAGAGGGGGTTCGCAGGGTAATAGCTGTTGACTGTTGAAGTGTAGGTGCAGTTGTTTTCCGGAAGGCAATTTAGGGCCCCCAGAAACTGCAGGATATGCGGTTTCTTAATTAATCTAGCATGACGGTATCTAAGAAACATTGTGTGGAAGGGGAGGTTCCCTATCTTGAATGCCCGAACGTCGAAGGGTATTTTTTGTTTCACCTGCCTTAGGTTGTATAGGGGGGTTAACTGTTTCTTTATTTTCTGGGTTTTCTCATCTAATATGAATATGGTCTCGAGTTTCTCTCGTCTAAGTTGTATTAAAATCAGGAGGAAGCCTACGGCTGTGAAGAACCCTAAAACAAGCAGTGTGCTTAACATCAGTTAACTGAATTGGTTTTGTTGTTTAAAATAACGTTAACACATGCTTTGGTTGGCAAGCGGGGCGAAGTAGCAGGTGCCCCCCAGGCAGTCGTATGAACCGCAACTGTATCCTTCGGGTATGCTGTATGTGTCAAAGCATTGTCTGCCGCCGCGTCCAACGCAGCTGGAGCCCTCGATTTCCACGGCATTCTCCTTTATCTTGAGTGTGGTTGTGGAGGCGTCCGAGTGGGTGGTGGTGGGCGCGTTAGTGGTTTGAGACGCCTGCGTGGTTGTGGGGGTGCCACTTAATGTGGTCGTAACATCCCCTTCAGTGGTTGTTGTGGATTCAGATACTGTGGTTGAAGTGGTCGTGGTTGCAAGCGGGTTTTGAATGCCTTCAAGCATCATCCCAGGAGGCGTGTCAGTGTAAAAAAGAACCGCAGTCAACACTACCACTGCGAAAAAGAAAAGCAGCACAAGCACTATGGCCGCCACAAGAATCCATTGAAACGATTTAGGCAACGACACCGTATATACACACAACTTTTTAGAGAAAAATAATTCTGTGAATAAGTATATAAATCAACCTAGGACAAGCAGAACAAGGTTTCTTATGCCTGGGGCTGCGCCGAGAATCAGTATTATTAGTTTAAGTAGTCTCCTCTCAAACTCGTCTTCCTGCGCCGGCATCTCCTTGTCTACGTAGTATAGGGCGGGGAGAAGCACCAGGAGTTTGAGGGGATACATAACAGCTGCGGTGCCGGTGAGGTCTATGAATAATGTGGGCAGCACGTGTTTCTCCGCGTAGCCTGCGTAGTCGACGCCGAGGAATGTGGTTGAGGCGTCGAATAGGTGGGCAAGCACGACGACATAGTTGAGTTCATACTTGAGGTAGTTTAACTTAAGCAGTCTGGCTAAAGCGGCGGTTACCAGGGTTACTGCAGCAAGCGACAGCAAGACGTAGAATAAATACTGTGGTTGGTTGATGTTTGATAATATATGAACTAGGTTGTAGGCTGCGAAAGGCATTCCGAATAAAGCAAATAGGGCGTGATATTTTTTCCCCAGAACCTGTGAAACCTTAAGAGATATTGCTAGAAAAGTCACAGTGAAGGTGAACATCGTAAGATAGAGTCCGGGGGTCACGAAAAACCAGTTACCGGGGTAGGGCGGCAGCGTCCCAAACC
>WJJK01000381.1 GCA_014729705.1 Candidatus Altarchaeales archaeon
ACGATGTAGAGAAAATATCTGCAACCTGCCTTATCCCGCAGCTGCCTGAATTAAGCCAACATTTAACCGCCCCCACACTGCTTACCCTGCTTGGGAATACGTTCTCCAACTTCAACCCACCCCAAGTATTTAACACGTTAAGCAGGATCCTCTCTCCCAGGGATTACCTGATCTTGGACATGCACCTTGCCTGTGATGAGAAACAGATCGAAAAAATAATTGAAATATATGGCTCAAAAGAAAACACTGAATTCAACCTAGCCCCCCTCATTCATTTTGGCGCTGAAAAAAACTCCCTAAAATTCAGCATAAACGTGGTTAAAGTCGAAACCGAAGTCGGAGAAGCCCTGCGCACTCAAAAACAAATCAAGGTGCTGAAAGACACGACCTTGGATGTCTACGCAGATAAAATAACATTGAAAAAAGACGACATCATTCAGATGGGGTATACCTACAAATACACTCCAAAACAAGCCCTAAATATTCCAAATAAGTTCGGATACTGCGTGGAAAAAACCGCGCACACCAAAGACAAACAAAACCTGCTTATGCTATGCAAAAGAAAATGAAAAAACAAATACCCTATGGATGCGATAATCTTGGCAGGCTTGACTCGGTGCTTCTGCATCAACCCAACCCGAAGGCACTGAAAAAAATAACCGAAGACAATCATAAAAGATGGCTTTTCGATCGAGTCCCCAAGATAAAGCGGTTCATAGGGGAACACAAAAAATACCAAGAACTACTTAAATCCCATGGCGTGACCGTCTACCTTCTTGAGGATTTCGTGGAGGAAAACAAACACCTCCTCCCGCAACTGCCGAACCTAACCTACATGCACGATATCGCCGTGGTATCCCGCAGGGGGGCGTTCCTCTCACGAATGCAGCACCCTGCAAGAGCCTTGGAAGAAGTGCCGGTTAAGGAAGCCTTAAACAATCTCGGGATACCCCTATACTCTGAATTCAAAGACGAGGACCTCTTCGAAGGGCTTCTGCTTCTATCCGAAGACACGCTTTTAGTGGCTAACACGGAAAGACACCGCTACCGCTCGATACACCGATTCATATCCCAAGCCCTTGAGGATTTCCCATACATAATCTACACAGACATACCTGATGCGAGAAGATACATGCACCCCGACACGATCTACAACCGCATAAAAGACGACTTAGCCTTAGCTTATCTGCCGGTTTTCACGGACTCCTACCTGTTCACCCCCGATTCAATGGAAAAAATCGATTTCCCGAAATACATGCGGGGGAGGGGGGTGGAATTAATCGGCGTCTCCGACTCAGAGCAAAAACGCCTCGCATGCTCCTTCGTTCCCCTTGACGACGCAGTAATGCTGCAATACGACACTGCTTTGGATGAATCCACTCAAAGGGAGCTTAAATCCCGTGGCGTGGAATTAATCCTTATGCACCCTGAGGCTTTGACTGCGGGCGGAGGAAGCCTAAGATGCCTTACATTAAGGCTGCATAGGCGGTGATTCACCGCTTCCAAAACTCAAGCGGAGCCTGTTTCTTATCATCAGATGCGTGTTTCCTCCTCAATAAGGCGGAGGAGACCAGGGATGAAAGGATTATGCACCCGACTGTCGCCGAAAAAACTCTCTGTGTGAAGAAACCTTTCTCAACACCATATAACGCCACAATCAAACCCAAAGTCAACCGGGCATTAAATAGGATCCCCAGCCTCTTCGCATCTTTTGGGAAAAACCTCCTGCTTGGCAGGTAGGTACCAATGAATTTAGATGTGAAACAGAGGATGAAAAGAATTAAAAGAAGCCCCATATTACTCCATATGACTTTCAAGTCTAATTCCAAACCTATCCAGAAAAAAAATATGGGGGCCAGGAAACCGAAAACCACGCCCTGAAGCTTCTCATGGAGGTTAGTGTGGTTCACTACAAGCTGGGATGTGATCATACCCAAAAGAAACGCTATCAGCGCGGCTTCAATGCCTGCGTGTTCAGCTGCGATGGCAAAGCTTAGGAGCACGAACAAAATAATCTTAAACTCGAATTCCACGATGTTCCCCCCGAAGCGGTGGAACAACCTCTTGCCAAGATAAGGCACGATGTACGTTAAGACAAACAATCCAGCAACCAACTCAATAGTCAGTATGCTTAGTTTGCTGAACAAAAAAGAGAACACAATCATGCTCGATAAATCCGTCACCATGGCTGCCGCAAGCATCCCCTTCCTCCTCTCAGATAAAGGGCCCTTAAGCCTGAGTTGAGGGTATACTATGGCAAGTGAAGTCGTGGATAAGGCTATGCCTAAAAGGAAACACTGGGTCTTATCAAAACCCAGAAACAGGCAGGAGACGATTGATACGACTACGAACGGCAGGAAAAAAGAAGGCAATCCGATGAAAACGCTCTCCTTGAAGCGGCTCCTCATTAAATCAAAGTCTATCTCAAGGCCTGCGGCATACATCAATGTAAGAAGCCCTACGCGCCCCAAAACTTCTATGAGGTTGTCGCCTTCAAACCCCGCAAAATGTTTTACAGCAGCCCCCGCAATAATCTCTGCCACCGCCGAAGACACCCCCACCTCTATGGAGACTATGCCTGCCACAAGAACCGCTAAGGCGGCGGTCCAAAGATTATTCATGCACTAATAAATGTTTTTGGATAAAATAAAATGATATATATTTTCTGAGATTTAATTGCGTTGAATGCTTAAATCCACGTTTCAACACATACCTGGGGTGGGCGTGAAAACCGAGAGAAACCTTTGGTTAAACGGCTGCGGTTGTTGGGACGAGTATATAGAAAAAAGAGATTTACTTGCGCTGAGATATTGTAGACGGATTCATGCCAGCGTACTTGAAAGCAAGTCACGGCTTAAAAACCTGGATCACGGTTACTTCAGAAAAAGACTGCCCCCCTCGCTCGTCTGGCGAGCCTACAGGGATTTCAAAGACCACGCATGCTTCATAGACATCGAGACCACCGGATTATCCCCTGAAAACGATTACGTCACCTGCGCCTGCCTTCATAGCGTAAATGAAACCAAGTCTTATGTTTTAGGCTTGAATCTGCATGAAATCAGAGAAGACCTGAAAAAATACAACTACATAGTATCCTTCAATGGCGCCCGATTCGATTTACCCTTCCTATCCCGTCAACTAAACCTGGTCTTTTCCCACCTGCACTGGGACTTGATGTACTGCTTCCATGAATTAGGCTTCTTCGGAGGCCTGAAAGTCATTGAGCAGAGGCTGGGGGTATCAAGGGAATCAGAGGGTGTAGGCGGGTTGGACGCCGTACGGCTTTGGCAAGCCTACAAAGACAAAAAAAGGGTTTCGGTTGCAGGCCAAACCGTCGGCGGGGAGGAGGCCCTCAAACTTTTGGTTGAATACAACCGGGAGGATACGGTGAACCTTAAGGATCTAGCCGACTACGCCTACGATAATTTGAGGCAGAAGACGTTGAGCTTTAATCCAACCAGTCAATAATATTATGCGATGAACAAATACGTCTCCTACCAACCCCAACACAGGAAAATAGCTTATTTCTCGATGGAGATAGGCTTGAAACCCGAGATGCCCACCTACTCAGGCGGCTTAGGGATACTTGCGGGGGACACCATAAAATCCTTCGCAGACCAAAGCATACCAGCAGTAGCAGTATCCCTTTTGAATGAGAAGGGATACTTCTATCAGGAAATAAACGGCCGGGGACGTCAAATCGAGCATCCAGTGGACTGGGACTTCCGCAAACACATGACCCGTTTACCTGAGAAGGTGACTGTCACCCTCGAGGGTAGGGATGTTTTGGTTCAAGCGTGGGTTCACGAGGTCGAAGGAGTTTCAGGATACAAAATACCTGTGCTTTTCCTCGACACAAACATTGATTCAAATGATGAGGGAGACCGCGCTCTAACAAGCTATCTTTACGGCGGAGACAACCGCTACCGCCTCATGCAGGAGGTTGTTTTGGGTGTGGGGGGTGTGCGGATGCTCCAGGTGCTTGACCACGACAACCTTGAAGCCTACCACCTAAATGAGGGTCATTCAGCGTTTTTAACGCTTGAGCTTATGGATCGATATGAAAACGATTTGGATAAAGTCAGGGACTTATGCGTATTCACCACCCATACGCCGGTGCCGGCGGGACACGATAAATTCTACGTGGAATTGGTTGAATCCGTGTTAGGGCCGTTTTTCAACGCCACAAAATTGAGCCACAACCACATAATAGATGGGGAAAACCGCTTGAACATGACCTACCTGGCATTATACCACAGTGAATACA
>WJJK01000382.1 GCA_014729705.1 Candidatus Altarchaeales archaeon
GTATGATTACGGAGTATTCAACAAGCCTAAACCTCTTGAGAGTCCTGATGGGATACTCCATGAGTGGTATAAGGCACGCAGAAGAGACTGGACATCTGATCCAGATGAGCAAGCACCCGCGATTAGTATAGATCGTAAGATCTCATCTGTGATGGAGAAGTTTTCGGCTGATGACTCTGGATTTCGTAGCAAGATGGCTGCGTCTATGACAGAGATTATTAACAACGATTTCCACTACAAAAACCATCTGAAGCAAAAACGAGCTGCTGCATGCCAGGTCTCTTGGGAGAACAAATCAAATACGGAGCAGGTAAATAAGGGTTTACTTATTTTTAAGGTTACTAGCCCCTCAAAAGGCGATGAGCCTTCTACGCCACGTATAGTCTACATGCAGTTTCTACGGACTGATAAACCTGGCCAAACAATACCCTACTCAAATCTTCCTGTGCAGCTATCTTGTAGCTGCGAGTCTTTTCTTTTCTATGGGGCGCAGTATTACGCTCTTCGAGGCAACTACCTATACCTACCCGGACGTCGTATTAATACGTACATAGCTGTACCTCCTAAACACCAAAGTCAGTACACGGTGCATAGGAGTCCTCATTATCCGGAGGGAAGACGTTATCCAGGACGAGGCCTGAACTTCAGAGTCTGTAAGCATATCCTTGCAGTATACATGAAAGTTATACGTTCTCTTAAGCCTCTATATGATACTGAGGAGTACCCAACAACGAGCCCGCCCTCTAAGATCATGAATCCGGAGGTGTGGGAGAAGCTCATGAAGTTTCCTTTTGAAGAGGAAGAGATCAAGGAGAGGCTTCGTCAGGGTAAAGCACCGCCCGCATTCTTCCGGCGTGAGAATATCACACCGGCTGTCGTGGAGTGGTTTAAGACGAGCTGGATACCTTTAGATGATAGTGAGAAGATCAAGGTACTCAGTAAGATGATTGAGTCTCCTGAGCGTATTTTCTTCATACTGACGAAGGAGTCCTATCTGCAGAAGCAGCGGGGCCGTCGTATATCTGAGCAACTTATCAATGAGGGTTACAAGTTCATGGAGCGGGGCGTAGGTAAGCCTACAGATAAAGAGCCAGAGCAAGTGTACACAAAAGCTCCAGGGGTCCCTGAGGATCAAGTACAGACAGGTAAAGGTACGTGGGTATCAGAGCCCGGAGGAGACATTAATGCTGAGGATTACATGACTGAGGCTTCTCCGGATGAAGTAGAGGATATGGATCCTGACAGCGGAGAGCCTGTAGGGCCTACTACTCCCACGGAGCCGACGAAGGTAGAGCCAGCTACTAAACCCGCGGAGGAACCTCCTCTGAAGCACAAGCAGCGTGAGATAGCCAAAAAATTGAGACCGGGCTTGAAGAGGGCCTCGGCTCACAATGTCATATCTAAATTTCTATCGAGACAGCAGACATATGGACAGCTATAAGATTGAGTGGAATCGAGACGACCCTAAAGGGGCGGTGATGTTGGGCTTTGACTACCTTGAGAGACAAGATGAGATAGTCGGTTTTGTGTATTGCCCTCCTACTTTGATGAAGGAAATCGTCCTTGGGATGCCAGACGAAGTAGATTTTCAGTATATCCCGGAGGGTATCGGTATGATACGTACTGCATATCTCAAATACAACCCTACCGTACGGGATAATGAAATCCAGTTTTGGAATCAGGAGAAGAATAAAGAAGTAAGACTTTTCTTAAAGTAGTGCTTTATTCTTTCGTGGTTATTCCGTATATTATCTCGGTCTAAAACATAGATCCATATGGGAGAAAATCCAGATGCCCACCTATGATTATTCGTGTCCTGCTTGTGGACACACAGAAGAGAAATTCCATTCCATAAAAGTCGACCCTATATTCGCTTGTCCTGTGTGTGAGAAGAATGATTCTCATGTAGTCATGCAGCGCCTTATTTCTGCGAGCATCGGAGGCTTCGTTCTGGGCAGCACACCTTCTATGGCCTGGAAAGAAAAGCGTCTTCGTGAAAAGAAGAACGCATCTTTAGAGCTTAAGCAACTTGAGCGTTATGGCAGTGGTCAAAGCTTGAAACCAAATGTTGGGGGTATGGAAGTAGACTCCTGGTCCGATGCCGCGAAAGTAGCACGAGAAGCCGGTATGAGCTCTGATTCATACCAGCCACATATAGAAAAGGAAAAGCATACCTCTAAAGAGAGTGGTATAGACGATCGGAAGTGGAAGCAGGCGAAGGATAAGAGGGACAAATCCTAAAGTTAGTAACATACTGAAAAACTGAGGGTTGTGCGTATGTCGGCATAGCCCTCATTTTATTTTTTGTCAATAAAAAAAATAATCTCTTAATACGCCGATCTTAATAGTATGTCACATGTGTGTACATGATACATACGTGTTTTATACTATTAAGGACGAGGAGGTGAAAAGAGTAAGTTTCCATCTGACGGACAATGAGATTAAAGCTCTTAAGGCTGTTCGAGAAAAAACAGGGTATACACAGGCCGAACTAATTAGAAAAGCAGTTGACCTGCTTTTGAATAGTTGGTGTGAAAAACCCGGCGTTACGGGGATAATCAATCTGGGAGGATTCTCTTCTCCGGCTTCTTCTGTTTCTGCAGAGGAGGTCGCGTAATGTCAGAGAAACTACTCGGCCTCAACATCATCGTTGGTCCTGGAGAAGAGAAAGAACTAGAGCGCTGTCTTAAGAGTTGGCAGGGAGATTTATTCGACGAGATAGTTGTTACGCATGCACGAAAAGAGACTGACCCAAAGGTTATGGATGTAGCCCAGAAATACGCGACCAAGGTGTTCGAATTCGATTGGATCGAGGATTTTGCTGCGGCACGCAATTTTTCGTTCAGCAAGAATGAATCAAAGTACATTTTGTGGTGTTTCCATCCTTCTGCCCGTGTACACACCAGTGAAGGGCTGCGTCCTATAGAGTCCGTTCAGGTGGGAGATAAAGTCCTGACGCACACGGGCGTGTACAAGAAAGTAATCAAGAAGTATCGTCAGCCTAAGAAAGGCAACCTGTACCGGGTGGTCACAGGATACAACAACTCCGAGTTTCTAGTAACAGGGAATCATGAGTTCTATGCCTCGAAGGGTGTGTCATGTAGAACGGGAGTAAAATTCTGCACGTCGGGATGTAAGAAGCAATACAGTAAGAGGTACCTGGAGAAGTATGGAAAACTCAGTAGACAATGCAAGCAATTGTATGATCAGTACAACTTCAGCTTCGTCCCTGTATCTGAGTTGAGAGAGGGGGATGTTCTTACTTTCCCTGTACATCAAGGAGAAAGTAACCCCCGTAGAATACAACTAGATACGACTCGCGGGCGAAAGAAGATACCCTCAGAGATAGAAGTCACGCCGGAATTGATGCGTCTTTTTGGTTATTACATTGCAGAAGGTTCTTCTGTTCATGCATCGATCCAGTTTACCTTCCATACAGACGAAGTTGAATACCGTGACGACGTAGAACATCTCCTCAATAAGTATTTCAATGTTTCTGGTAAGAAGTACTATCGTGGAAACAAGTGCCAAATATTCTATAACTCAGTCGTCTTAGGAAAGTTCTTCTCCGAATTTTTTGGGAAGGGCGCAGCCAATAAACACTTCCCCACAGAATGGCTATCTCTACGCAAGGATTACCTTCGTGAACTCTTCAAAGGTTGGGTAAGAGGAGATGGAGGTCGAACATCGAACGGCCTTGCAGGTACCACGGTAAGTCCTTTTCTCCTTGAAGAGATGCAGTACGTTCTTAACAAGTTGGGATACCAGGCGAACACCACCTCGTACAACGGAGGCAAGGCATATAAGCTGTGGCTTTCTGATGGACAATCTTCAAGGTTGTGTGAAGACCTGGAGGAAGACTATACTGACTTGAGGACATCACATACACGAGGAAAGTACTATTTCATAGAAGATGGATATGTGCACTATCCCATTAAAAGTATAGAAACAGTCCCTTACGATGGACCTGTGTACAATTTAGAGGTAGAAGACGATCACACGTACGTCGTGGAGTTTGCTCTCAACCACAACTGCGACGCAGATGACGTCATTAAGGCTCCTGAATATCAGAAAATAGCTGTGCTGAAAAAGCGACTGGAGACTGAGGAGAAAGACATGATCCTTATAGATTATGTCTACTCTCATGACGAGAAGGACCAGCCGCAACTTGTACTCCCTCGAGAGCGCATTGTACGTAACTGTCCAGAGATAAAGTGGCATGATCGCATCCATGAGTATATCAATATGGATGCAAGCTTCAGGACGGAGCGAGTGCCTATCAAAATAGACCACTACCGTACACGTCCTTTTGACCCCGAACGCAATCTTACTCTTCTTAAGAAATCCTATGAAGAGGACAATCCGAGCCCTCGCACCAAGTTTTACTACGGGAAAGAGCTATGCGACGTCGGTAGGTGGGATGAAGCTATCCCTGTTCTGGAAGAATATGTTAATAAAGGAGATGGATTTCGAGATAATCTTACGGTAGCGTGCATCCGACTATCAAGGTACTATCTCGAGCACCAAAACTCAGAGGCTGCTAAGAATTTTTCCTTAAAAGGCGTGCGCTTCAACCCAATATACGCTGAAAATTACGTCACTCTTGGTGTCCTGTATGAGCAAGAGGGAAGACCCCTTGTAGCTGCTCAGTACTACAAAGAGGCTCTCACAAAAAAGCTTGAAGGCGGGATGTCTCAAATCGTAGACTATTACGGCTTCATACCCGCGGCTAAGCTGGCGATGCTTTATATGGGACGTAAAGAGTTCAAAGAAGCTCTTAAGTATTGTAAGATAGCACTTGACCACAAACCCGATCATCCTCAGATGATGGAGATACATAAGGTACTTAAGACGGAGTACTCCAAACAGAAAAAGGGTTTTACTCTTAAGGAAAAGGAGGTCGAGGAGATCTCAAATTTTTTGCAGTCTATGAATATTAACATGGATGTGCAAGAAAACCATAACGACTATGCTGAAATTCGTTTGGTACGGAAAAAGAAACTTGAGGTAGCGTGGCTCGTCCCGGGATTAAACCTCCAAGATCCTTCTACACGTATACGCAGGTATAATGTATGTAAGAAGATGGATGATCTTGGTATAAATAGCCGACTCATCGATAACTACGTAGGGAAGCACCCCTTTGAGGTGCGAAATCTCGTGGGAGACGCTTCTGTTGCTGTATTCGCTACGTTTGGCGTAGGTGAGTACGATATCATGAAGCACCTCCAGGAAAATGGTATCCGTTGTGTGCTGGATCACTGTGAGGCACTTTTTGATCTCCCGGACCAAGATAAGTTTATGAGGCAGGTAGACCTCATCGCGTGCTGCTCTACGAAGCTCTGCGAACTTACGCAACAGCGTGGATACAAGCATGCCTGTGTGTTGCGAGACGCTATCGAAGAGCGTGAGCCGTCAAAACCCTATGTCTATGAAGATCGTTATGAGAAGCCAAAAGCTCTTTACATGGGTATGGGCGGGAACTCATTCATGGTGTCGCACTATCTTAGGGATGTCATAGAAGAAGCCGGATATGAGTTGTTCTTATGCACAGAATGGGATGATGCTACAAAAAAGTGGGATCTCGATACATGGCCTGATGATATGGTGGGGTGTGACGTTGTACTTTGTCCGCAGCGTATCGATGTTCAACCCGCTAAGAGCAGTGTAAAGGCTACAGCAGCTATGGCTTTTGGTATGCCTGTGCTGTGCTCTCCTATCCAAGCATATACAGAACTCATTGATCACGGGCGGAATGGATACATATGTGAGCGTAAGAAGGATTGGTATGACGCGCTGGTAGAGCTTCGGGACCCTAAGAAGCGTGAAGCTGTTGGGAAGGCAGGTAAAGAGTCTGTCCAGTCTTACTCTCTCGAGAGTATAACGAAGCAGTGGATTTCTACGCTTACAGATCTTATAACGGCTAAGCCTAAGGTCGAGGAACCTGTACAGGAAGTTGTGGAGGAGAAGAGTCGAGATATCGTAGACATCATAATCCCCAACTATAATAATGTAGAGTATCTTAAGCTTTGTGTAAGTTCTATACTTATGAATACTCTACATCCGTTTCATATCGTGATATCAGACGCGGGCAGTGATGAGGAAACTTGGAAGTATCTTCGTACATTGAAGGGGATCTCAGTGTTGGGAGACCCGGGTACCAGGCGTACTTTCTCTGAGACCTGTAATGCCGGTATCGTGGAGTCTAGGACTAAGTACTTTGTTATACTTAACTCAGACACTATAGTCTCTAAGAACTGGCTTACCAATCTGGTAAATAAGATGGATACAGTACCACGCCTTGCTTGTTGTGGTGTTCTCTCTAATTGCGACAGAGGTTGGTTGCACGATGTTCCGAGTAAGCCAGATATACCTAAGTATCCTATGCGTTTGGATAAAGCAGGCATCGAGCTTCATCCTGGTATGAAGCTTGAGACTATGAAGCCGCATCTTGAAGAGTTGCAGGAT
This sequence comes from Candidatus Altarchaeales archaeon, assembly GCA_014729705.1. Classification (GTDB taxonomy): domain Archaea; phylum Altiarchaeota; class Altiarchaeia; order IMC4; family SCGC-AAA252-I15; genus WJJK01. The sequence goes on from WJJK01000382.1 coordinate 6,466, forward strand.
TTCATGGCTGTCTCGAATGATACATACGCTGATAAGTATGTCCCTCAAAAGTGGGTAGCTGCTTATGCAAGTATGTTTGCGAGATCAGCTGTCAATGAGGTAGGTCTATTCGACACCCAATTCAAGAACGGGTGCGAGGATCTTGACTTGTGTAGGAGACTATCTCTTGCAGGTTTTGTGTGTGGGCAGGCTATTGGTTCCTTCGTCTATCATTTTGGCGGCGTGAGTCGCGGGGCTTATCAGGATGAAGACCGTGAGTCTTATGATAAGGAAGATGTCGAGAACCACCAGAAATACCGTATTAAGTGGGAAAAGGAAAAGATTGCTATATGGACCGGACCAGCCTGGGAGCCCTGGGATAAGGAGAAGGTAGATGAAGGTATGGCTGGGTCAGAGACATGGGCTGCGTATCTTTCTCGAGAGTTCGTGCGAAGAGGTTACCGGACCTATGTTTTTAATGACTTACGGTGCAATGATAAGGAAAAAGACACGGTACTCGACCCGGTGTTTGATGCCGACGGTAATAAAGTAGGAGATGTTATTTATCGCGACCACACGCAGATGATGCGTGAGATCGCATACGAGCATATCGATCACTTTATAGCCTCCAGGTCTACGGATATACTGCACCAGAGTTTACATGCTGGGCGGCACTATGTTATGATACACGACATATGGCTCAATGGCAACCCGAACTATGATATCATGTCATGGAAGGTTCAGAAGTACGCCTATCTCTCAGATTGGCATAAAAACTTTCTCATCCACCACCATAAGATGCCTCCAGAGAAGATGTTCCTTACAGCGAATGGTGTGGTGCAAGAGCTTTATGCGGACGTAGACAGCTACATCAAAAAGAAACAGATGATTTACAGCTCGAGCCCTGACCGTGGTCTATATCAGCTTCTGCAAATGGTTCCAGATATTAAGAAAGCCGTGCCTGATTTCGAGTTGCTGATAGCCTATGGCTTTTTTAACTGGGAGAGTGCTGCTGAAAAGAGGGGTGATACAGAGTCTCTGGAGCTTATAAAGAAAATAAAGACTCTCATGGAGCAGCCGGGAGTGCGGTATTTGGGTCGTATAAGCAAGGTGGAATTAGCAAAACATCAGATGGAGTCTTCTGTATGGTTGTATTCTTCCTGGTTTACCGAGACTTCATGTGTTGGGGCTATCGAGAACGGCCTCAGTAAGAATGCTATCCTCGCGACAGACTTGGCAGGTCTCCAGACGACTGTAGGAGAGGCTGGACAGCTTCTTAGCCCTCAGGGACTTAGTCGGGACGGGGAGTACCCCAAAGAGTTCGTACAGGAATTTACAGAGAAGTCTATAGCACTTCTGACAGATGAGCCCCTGCGTCTTGAATGGGCTCAGAAGGCGTATGACAAGATGCAGGCGTATCGCTGGGAGAACATTGTCGATGAATGGATAAGGCAGTTCCGGGATCCCACATAACGAGAAACCAGCTATACGCTACTAGGGCCTCCTTAAACGGGAGGCCCTTTTCTTATACTATAGAGTAATAATCTCTTAATGAAAAGCCTATGAACGAAGAGATTTTCCACATTTTCATGGGATACAGAAATGGCTGCTCCAAATGTTGGGATCAGAATTAATGCAGGAAAGATCAGCCTTATATGGGACCTAGATACATCAGGGACTTACGCCTTTTACAATTTATACTGGGACACGAGTTCCACTATGGCTGCTGAGGCTGTATTCGCGTCTAATGTCCCGAACAGGGCTGATGGTACATACTCGACCAAGCAGGTGGTATACGACTTTAACAGGTCTGCGCTACCGGTCACAGAGAGTACATCGTTTTATGTGCGCTTGAAGGGCGTTAGTGCAGCCGGTGTAGAGGATGCTGCAAACCCGAGTGCCACGAAATACATACCGGCGGTCAATGAAGTAGCGCCTGAGAGACAGACGGTGATGTATGGGTGGGACCCGACTACGAATACATGGCGGCCCATCATGGTCCAGAAGGACGCTACAAGCATCGCAGGTAAGTTGGATACTGTATAAGAAACGGTAGATAATCTATTAATATCCAGATATACATGATGATAGGTCGTTAGGGCCTAGCTCTTACACATTCAAAAGAAAAGTCATATCCCAAGGAGGATAAGATGGCTGACAAGCTGAGAGTTGAATATTTCGGAACTAACGTCGGTAAGATCTATCTTACCGATATTGATCGTAGACTGCAGCTCGGTGGCGCTCAGGAAGCAAATTACAACGGTGGTCAGGACCAGTATATTATCTGGGGTGAGACTAAAGTTCTTGAACTGACGGATGACGTGCTCTACAGCATGGCTAGTGGCGTGCTGAAGTACTTCTCTACTTCTTCAAGTTCTACGGTTTTCTCAGGACATAACGGTCCTCCGCTTACGCTGACTGAGGGTGCGTACACTTCTGCTAATGAAGTACCGCGTCAGGATATCGGCGACACTTCTGGTGGGCGCTATACGGATGCGTACATGACCCGCCTCTCAAATGCGAAGTGGGCTCCGACGGGCGCTGCTGGTGTGACTGGATACTACTACGGTAACCAGGCTCTCTAAGGTAGTTCCTTAGTTTTGCACCGAGAACGAGGTTGTCGGGGCTTAGACCTCGGCAACCTTTTCTACTAGATATCAGATAGGGAGAAGAAAATGTCAAGAGACAGATTACACGGGGACTTGATCTGCACGGAAGATGGTTATAAGACGTGCGATCTGTACCTCGCGGCATTTTTCGCAACAGCAGGATGCCCAATTAAGAGTACAACTAGGGATGCTAAAAAAGTGTTCTTTCTGTTCGAGAATAACGAACTCATTGAGAAGTTAAAATCGGACTATTTCCTTCGTCAGGCAAAAGTTGACGCACTGTCATACGCTGACAATATTAAGTCCCTAAAGAGCCTCTGCGCCAGCATTATCGGAAGCCGAGACTCTCATAGGTAAGGGGGCGACAAGTGAACGATACCTATCAAGGTCAAATAGGAACTATCTCCCCGGCGATGGGTCCGTACAAGATTCAGACATATATAGACGTCGACCGCGGGGCTACGGGCGCTGCTGGCGTTACCGGTAATGAAACTCTTATCCCGTACGACTATGATATGGGTGTGACGGGTATCAGCAGCTCTAACTTTACCAATGCTAAGCATGGCTTTTAGTAGGAGAAGGTCATGAGAACAACGGTCGTTCAAGTTATGAAGAGATTGGCTTCGTCTAACTTCAAATTTGGTGAGGTGACGTTCAACGGCTTCGATGGCCTTCGTGAGACTAAGGTCCAGGAGGTAATCGAGTCGGGTCCGGATGAGTTGAGCGAGCAGATAGAGCTGTGGGCAGATCTCTCAGTGAAATACCAAGGAGAACCCCCAGAGAGCTATCGCGTCCTAAACTCGATGCTAATGGACTGGGTGGATGATAACGAGACAAAGCTCAAGAAGATTATCAATCCAAAACTGAAATCACATCTTAATGAGAAATATGACGATATCGATACAGATGACCTGGATGAGGATTTTGATGATTACATCTGGGAAGATCAAGTCGATTACATGCCTCGAGTAAATGAAGAAGAACGAGAAATCAACTTCTCACTCGAGCTTGTTTTGGACATAGAAGAGGAGGATGAAGATGCCAGCTCCGACTAACGTACAGGCAGGTCCCAACAGATCACAGCCTACATACTTCGCGGTACAGCCTAAGAACACTGCGAAGAGTATCACTACCAGCACAAAGACCGGCGATACTATCGGTCAGCTGGAGTCTAAGCATAAATAACAAGGAGTACAATTATGCCAGCTAGTAGTGCAATAGGTGCAAATAGAGCACAGCCTACTTCTCGCCCGCATCTGCAGAATAAAGATAAGGTTGTTATTGGTAACGTCAGTACGACCCCTAGTGGTAAGGTAGCAGGTCAGAAGAAAGATTCTGTGAAGAGCTAAGCAGACCTTCGAGTCTGGATGAGCCGGTGGAGCTATTCTTAGATATGAGATACGTTACCGGCTCTTTTTCTTAGTGGAGTCTTTGTATGGCTGAAACCGGCATCTTTCTTCAAGGGCATCGTCTTAAAGAAGACGAGCTTGATTCTCATTTCTATAGTACTTCTGTTTACTATCCATCAGGAGTACCTAACGCATATTCTCCGTACTGGATACGGTATGAGATCGGGTGGGTAGACCCAGACACTTCGCGCTATCATAGGATGGGATCTGAGAATCGTATCCCCTACGAGCTCGACACAGGCCATTACCGCGCGAATTTCATCATCGGAGACCTCTGGCCTACGGGTACCTACGAGATCCGATGGAAATATAAGATTGCCGCAGGTTCAACAGAAGAAACCAAAGTATATGAGTTCTATGTAGAGACTGCTGGTATTTTCGATGGAAGGCTTGAGATCGTTGTGACCTACAACAATCTCGTAGGTACGCTGAACATCCTGCCAGACTATCAGGATTTACCAGGAAGCTTTACTATAGTGCCATAAGCACTTAGGGCCTCTTTAGTCTCCATGCAGCTAGTACAGGGAATTTAGAGACGTACTCGGGGACTTTTTCGATAGGCCCGTAAAGGCAGTCATAGAGAAAAGTAAGCTCGGGGATTTTTGAACTGAGAGGATCCTGCTTCTCAAGTCTGTTTCTGCAGAGCTCTCTCAGGCGCTTCTGAATAGAGTACTCAGTGTAGTGTTGTTGGACCATGTTGAGTATGATATACTCTGGAGAGAATTGTTTATTGTTTTGGCTCTTATCATCACTACCCCACTTCGGGAGGTCCGGGAGGTCCATATGGTTACGTATGAAATCGCAGAGCTCTTGAAAATCCCCCATAGAGTACTCTTGCGTTTGCTCAAGGATGCGCTCCATCTCATCCTTTTTGTTCTCGTGGCTCTCATAGATGTCAGACAGTCGTCTCATTTTACCCTCCTGCCCACTAATATACAAAAATAAAACAAGTTTGTCAACACTTTTCTGCGCTGTCTAATTATCTTTTCATATCCGCGCCTTAATTAGTATCTACATCTGCACGGTATACAAGGAGTTGCGAATGCGTTTCAGAAGCAAATTAGCTCATTTGATTAGACTCGCGGTCAATATGTGGAGCTTCAAAAAAGAGCTTATGGACCTCACACGTAGGTTCAAGGATAATAGTGCTGCTGCGGCAAAAGAGGTGCTCCAAAGCCCCCAGAAGTATCCCATACTCAAAAGTATCATCATACCTCTGCGCTTCTTCTCTGATAAACTTAGTACTGAAATGAATAAGCATCCTCGTGATATTATCATGAATCTGGACAGAGAGATACAGAGTTATTTGCCTTTGACCCCAGAAGGTTTGTATCCGGAAGAACCCGAAGAAGTAGAACAGTCTTACATGCAAAAGCAGCACGCTGAACAACCCGTGAGTTTTACTCCGGCAGAAAAGGAGCAGATCCTTGCAGAATTCTATGCTTCACAAGGAGAAGGAGATACCGCTCCCGACAAGGCTCTTCATTATATTGTCAATCTGGCGCTACTCAAAAAAGTGTATGAAGAAGCACGGTCTAAGATGGGACAGCCTGACAGCCCCCTCGCCAAGAAACCCGGGCAACTCGGATGGAAAGCAGGAAGTGAATTGACTGGTATGGCCCGCAGGGTCGTAGTGTCTTATATACAGTCACAAAATTAAGGAAGATCTATGGCTGTTGCATATAAACCGGGACAAGTTCTCACTGAGAGCGACCTTAAAATCCTGATACGAGACACTAATGGAAATCTCGTAGACCCGTCCTACATCAGGTATTCTCTATTCGATTATACAACTGGTGTAGAAGTTCTTATCGGTGCCGCGGATCGCATCCCGGCTACCAGCGGTACCGGGCAGTACTATGTGGACGCAACGATCCCCCTGGACGCCAATATCGGGGACTGGCTTGTACGGTGGAATTTTAGAGAAACAGCGGTCTCTCCTCTAGTGCAAGTCGTCCAGGAGTTTAACATCGTTGCAGAGTGCACGACGACGTCTATTACTGAGACATCCACTGAGGACCTGTTTATCCGGCGTCTTCGTATCATGCTTAGGGACAATAATCCGGATAGGAACTATCGGTTTAGACCTCCGTCTCATGAGAAGTTCATACAAGCTCAGACTCAGGTATTCGGGTATATATGGGAAGACGAGGAACTCTATGAATATCTTCTTATGGCTGTGGACCTGTTCAACGGCGCTCCTCCCATAACGGATATCACGCTCGGAAACATGCCTACGAGATGGCGTACCACCATCATCATGAGAGCTGCAGGCTTCGCATGTGCTGCAGTTGCTATGAACTGGATCGCTGACGAGTTCAGTGTGCGGGGAGATGAGTATGTGACTCTTAGAACCTCTGAAGGGGATAAGGAAGAAGAGTATATCCTTACTCTGGAGGAGTTCTTCAAGATTATGTATGAGGACAAGATCGGTGAGATCGAACGCCAGGTGAAAGCGGGCGTTTTGTCCATAATTAAGGAATTTAAGGATGAAGATAAGCGCGTCGGTCGCTCGAGCTCGTAAGTGCCTTAAGAAGACAGGTAAACTTCATCTTGGGTACAAGAAAAAGATGAAGGATGTCGGTTTGCGGGGTTTTGTGTCGGAGTTTCTATACGGATATTACAGTATAGATGAGGCTGACCCATTCGCCAAAGTTGCGATAGAAATCGACGCGTGCTACTGGCACGGCTGTGAGTCCTGTGGGTTCGTGGGGGACAAGCGGATAGTGACAATCCAGAAGAGAAAAGATACGTACTTACGTAACCACGGGTGGCTTGTATTACACATAAAAGAGCATGAGATCAAAAGGGACCCTTACTTCAGGATAGAGCAGATACGAGAGTTGCAGGCACAGCGTAGGGAGCTACACGCAGAGAAGATAAGAAGCGCCATGCTTAAGGGAACGCTCTGTGTAAAAGGGCTTCGTTCTGAGTCTGACAATATGGAATGGTTCCCTGTAGCAGATATTCTTAGACATCGGACACCCCATAAGAAAATGTATCGGGTTACCACTGAATTAGGGTCTGTGGTTACGACTGAAGACCACTCTCTCTTTCTCTTTGAAGGTAACCGTGAGGTGAGGGCTAAAGACCTTCACAGCGGAGATTTGATCGTTGGCAGTTTTGACGGACATGAACGAACTCCGGTCGTTGTTCAAAAGGTGGAAGAAACTATACAGGAAGAGTACACCTATGACCTGTCTGTTCCTGGGCCTCAAAATTTCATGTTGCACACAGGGATACTCGCACACAACTCTTATAGCATATCCGGCGTATCTTTGGATATCGAGAAGTCCTCGAAGTACGAGTCGATGAAGAACAACTTCATCCAGGAGTATGACAAGGCAAAGGAAGAGGATAAGAGATCTATAAAGATAGTCAAGGGTCTGAAGCAGCCTAGATACGGTATTGGTATCTCCTCGGCTCTAGGTCCTTACAGTAGACCGGGTGTTCAAAGTCGTAGAAATTACGTATCAGGTTTCAGGGGAGGTTGGGCGTAAGGTCCTAGTTGACTTTCTTTAGTGTTTGTAGTATAATAGGTGTATGACTATACCAAGGAAAGGCATTACAGCCACCCGTAAGGAATCCTGGAAAATCCAGTTCATTCTCGAGCACCACAGTTCGATGTCAAGAAAAGACATCGCTGAAAGACTTCGAGAAACTCCCCGCTGGGTAAAGAGGCAGATTCATACCCTCATAGAAGAGGGTAAGATCTCCCAAAGAAGAAAGAAGCCCGACACAGTCCTGTCTAAAAAGGACTGGACACCGGCACGGGTAAGCTACGTAAGACATCTTCGTCAGGACAAGCTCCTCACCTACGAAGAAATCGCGCCATTATTCCAGGACAAATTTGGTATAACAGCTTCCGGCACCGCTATAGGATGGTGGGCTCGTAAATACGGTGTACGTGATTACGGCAAAAAGGAATGGCTGGCAGACAATTACCCTAAAGGTAAGATGAAAGAGCTGCTGGAATCAGGTATGACCCTCACAGAAATGAGCCGTCATATTGAGGAGCTGAAGGGGCTCTACTTTTCCGCTGACTTGATCCTCGAACACATACAGCGTTTGGGCCTTGAGAGTCAGAAAAACCGTGGTATCCGATTAGCGCGTGAGAAGGTAGCTGAAGTAGAGAAGGTGTGGCTAGACGATAAGATTAAGAGTCATGCGTCTTTGAAAGACATATCAAATGAGATAGGTGTGTCGACCACACTGCTTGCTCGTAGGATGAAAAAAGACGGATTGACGGCTGTTCTTCACCGTAAGGTTTGGTCCCAGAACTTGGAAAAGCTGCGTAACATACTGCTTCTATCCCCACTGATAAAAGTTACACCTTCTGATGAAGACTATCACCAAATGGTCCTAGGGTGGCTTGCCGGAGACGGCTCTTTGTCTACTACTGGGCGGTTTGTTGTAGCACACTCTCTTAAGCAGCTACATTACCTGTATGTGAAGTATCAGGTTCTTAGAGAACACGTGACTTCTGTCATGACTAATGCCTCAGACCATTATGCTCAAAAGGGTAGGATATTAGGAGGCGGGGAGCAGATGGCTTTTAGCTGCTCTGGGATGCATGATTATGTGCAGTACCTTAATGAAGATGGCAGTAAGAATTTTCACAAGATATTCGAAGAGATGCAGGACCTGGGATGGGCCTGTTACTTCATGGATGATGGGTCTTTTTTTGGAGGCACACGTCTCATCTCTATGCGTAAGGCTCTTGTAGATGAGATGCAGAACAAGTACCGTTTCTCATGTATGCACGAGAAATCTAGAGCCTTGACTCTACAGGATGGAGCTATTGACCCGAGCTACGTTCTACCGGCATTCTCCTCTAAGATTCAGGCGGACACTGCGGTCGGCTCTTATTGGAGGAAGTATTTCCCAGAGCTCTTTGATATTGTCTTTGAAAATGACCTATCTCTTTCTTTTGTGGATGAGGTTATGTGCGAGGCCGACAGCACACTGTTGACGCGCGCCGTAGATTACTATCACGGACGAGGCTTCCCTACATTTGAAATCTCTGATGTGTATCTCGAAAGGGAGTATGACCTCCTTAAGAGGTTGGATACGAAGTATCTGTGGAAAGAGGAGCATGTCATACGTTACAATGCTGTGGGAAATGGGATATTCAAGCATTTCATGCCGCATATGTCTGAGGCAAAATACAGACAGACATCTCCAGTAAAAACTTTTGAGGGACACGAGACACTACGGTCCATACTGAGCTACACTCTCAGACGAAAGCAGCCGATTCTACCTGATTATGTGCACGACTCATTGGTGCATTTTGGTGGAGGTGTTACAGGTTTTTCCTGTTCCTTGGCGAAGGCGATTGTGTCTAAGTACACGAAGCCGGGAGATGTTGTGGTGGACCCCTGTGCTGGATGGGGAGGAAGGTTGTTGGGTACTGTATCGGCCTCTAGAAGGTATGTAGGTTTTGAGCCCTGGAAAAAGACATCAGATGCTTTGGTACGTATCTCGGATTTCATAAAAGCCGATGCTAACGTGTGTCCGCAGGAATTTTCGTCAGAAGGAGCACCGTCTGACTGCAGTTTAGTCTTCACGTCACCCCCTTACATGGACCTTGAGGAGTATGGGTATGAGATGTCGCGGGAGGGGTGGCACGCACTTATGTGTGAAATCTTCACCTATGCCGAAAAGGCCCTCCATTCTGGTGGTTTTCTGATACTTAACCTCCCTCCGCACCTAAGAGATCTGCTTCCAGACACGCCTTTGCACGAGGAAAAAGCCATTTACTGGTTCTCTTCTCCTCGACGTAGGTCTCTTAAGAAGGCCGAAATCGCCTTCGTATGGAGGGAAAGCAGCTAACTGAAAATCTGGAAGAATCTGGAAGATAGTACTTGCAATCCAACAGGAAAGGATGTATAATGAAGGTAACAAGAGTGGAAAAGGTGGAGTTTGAGCTGGAGAACGGCGATGTGTTCCCCATCAACCCGCCGCTGAAAGAGGACATGACACCCGATGAGTTCCAAGAGCACTATGACCGAGCATATAACCTTATCCGCAGCCTCCAAGCTGCTGGGGGTGACAGTTCGCAGTCTTCGGAAGTGGTCCGACGAGGGAAAGCTGAAGACCATTCGGACTGAGGGTGGACATCGCCGGGTGGCGGTTGCGGAGATTCATCGCTTGCAGGGTGTTGAGCAGAAGGAACGCACAGTGACGCTGGCCTATTGTCGTTGTAGCACACACAAGCAGGAGGAAAATCTGGAGAGGCAGGTAGGCCGAGTGCTGGAGCATTGTACCAAACAGGGCTGGCAAACCGAGCTATTCAAGGAAATCGGTAGCGGGCTGAACGACAATCGAGCACAGTTCAAACGACTGCTGACCCGTGTAGTCGATGATGACGTTGCCCGTGTGGCGGTCGAGTTCAAGGACCGGCTGGCCCGTTTCGGGTTCGAGACCTTCGTCATTTACTGTCGGAACTTTGGAGTTGATGTTGTCGTACTTGAGGATGTCGCACCCAAAGAGTTCGAGCAGGAGTTCGCTGACGACATCATTTCGTTGGTCGCCAGTTATTCCGGGAGGATGTACGGGCGAAGAGGTGGCCGCAAGAAGAAGGTGAAGACCGATGAGTAGACAGATAGCACACGGCACTGTCTGGTTTCCCGAACCGATAAAAACTCGGGTGCTGGACCTGATGAAAGCTCAGTCTTCTGCGGCCCGGGCGGCCTATCAGGCTACTCACAAACACGGGCTGAGGGGCAATGCTGTCAAGCAGTACGTGAAGCGGAACTTCATGGCCTCGCTGAACCAGCGGTACATTTCGGATGCCGTGAGCCGTGTTGCCGCCATTGAGGACGAGGGTGTTCTGTTCGGCGGCAAGCAAGCGTGGGAGGACATGCGGGCCGGTAAGCTATCCAAGGCAGAATGGCAAGAACGCCGAAACGGGCAACTCTACTCCCGTGGTGACAGGACAAAGGGCGGTAACCCAAACATCCGAGTTGTTGGGGACAAATTGCTGGTGAATGACCCGTCCAGCAGAGGAAGGTGGATGGAGGGTCGGCTGTTCATTCCCGGCAAGTGGAAGCCACGTCTGGATTGCTACGATGTGCGATTTCTGTATCGGGACGGCAAGTTCGAGGTCAAAGTGTCGTGGACGGAACCAGATACGCCGAAGCTGCCGACAGTCGAAGGAGCGGTAGGGGTTGACTGCAACCCAGATGGCGTAGCCGTAGTGGAAGTGACTGGAGACGGCAATCTGAAACATCATCAGTACGAGCAGGAGCAGCGTATCCAATTCGCTGGGCGGGGGAAACGTGACTACGATATCAAGCAACTGGCTGTTCGAGTCGTGGGTGCCGCCAAGGAAGCACGAAAGCCGTTGGTGGTCGAAAAGCTGAACTTCAGTTCGGGTAATCGGCAGAAGGGCTACCGGAAATTCCGAAGGACCAAAGCCAATTTTATCTATGGGCAGATGCTGACCGCTATCAAGTCGAGAGCAACCAAAGAAGGCGTCCCGCTCGTTGAAGTACAGCCCGCATTTACAAGTGTCTTGGGCAATCTGAAGTACGCCAAGCCGTATAGCCTGAACAGGCACACGGCGGCGGCGCTGGTAATCGGCAGACGTGGAATGAGACTATTGGAGAGACAGGATTTTACGGTTACGCAGGACGAGTCAGGCAGCGAGAAACTGCACCTTGAAGGAAAAGGTTTCAAGCATACCCTGACCCAGAAAGCGTACTCGTTCCTTCAGTCGTGTGGCTTGAAGGAGAAGAAAGCCGACCTCACAGGTCCAGCACCGGCACCGGGTTCAGGACCCGGCATAGGTGCGAGCGTAGGCGAGATTCCTACGGGTGAGTCCACGGGTACAACTGGTCACCGTGGCAATGCGGACAGCATTCAGGAGAAGAAAGGCTCCCTTTGGGCTTGGAGAGATTTTTCCAAGTTCCGTAAACCAGGAAATAGCTCCTGTTGTGATAATGTTTTAATACGCCTGCATAAGTATATTCTATACCCACGGAGGAGATATATCCACGGAGATACCTAATGGCTATCGAGGTTGAATTTTTTACTATTACAGGGCAGATTGGACCTAGCAACAATGACCTTCTGCTTCTACACCATGCGCCCTCTACCGGTCCTGACGGCAACTGGGACATAGCTTTGGATCCTACTGATGGTCCTGCGCAGCGGCTAGGTATTGACTTTGGGGTGACCCATTTAGATGCATCTGGCTGCACGGGGGCAGTATCTCTCGATCTCGCAAATTCTGATATCAAGTATGTTATGAATAACACGGCAGCACACGGAGTGACGGGTCCTCTTACGATGCGTGTAGTTTATAACTATGAAACGGGTATGTGCCCATAAGGAGACCTCATGGGATATACAGGCGCTCCTATGGCGGGTTTTACAGGCTCTCCTCTTATAGGCGATCGTCCACTAACGGTACAGTTCACAGATCTCAGTACGGGTATCTTTGACACGTCTACGGGCGTGGACTGGCTATGGACTTTCGGAGACGGAGAAACCGGGGCCCTTCAGAATCCGTCGCACACATATTATGGCGTGGATCATTATGATGTGGAGCTTAAGGTCAGTACTGATTTCGGGACAGACAGTGAGTCAAAGACGGACTACATCACTGTGTACGAAGAAATCACGCACACAGAGTCCTCATATATCCAGATGCCTGCAGCTTCCATCAAGACCGTCAATGCGTTCACGTGTGTCGGATGGATAGCTAATCCTGCGGTCGAGGACGGGGACTCTATCGTCCCCCTTGCGATAGCCAACACGAGTAATGTAGTCGCCGACGTAGACTCTTCGATAAAGTTCGAGGTTTCCAAGGAAGGTGACGATTATAGACTCGAGTTCATGGGGTCTAAATCGAAGCTCATACGTAGCGTCACGAACATAAATTTAGGGGACCTGCGTTGGCACATGGTTGCATACTTGTGTGACTCAAACGGCAACATGACCTACTATGTCGACGGACGTAGTGTAGCTCCAGAAGACGGCACAGGGTCTGACGGGATAGCTTACTCAGTGGCTCACAGCAGGAGCACACGATTAGGTGGTGGGTATGTGTGGGCTCCGTACCTGGACACGGCCGGTCAGGGCATATCTCTCTACAACTGGAGATACAAGTCCGGGCTTACTATACATCAGCAGTGGATACGGGACTTGATGGCAGTAGACCTCGAGTACCTTGAGGCATAAGAATGGCAGCAGTCGTATATGTAGACTCTCTGTATGGCAATGACAGTAACTCTGGGACGGTACTGTATCCGGTTCGGACGCTGACACAGGCATACACTCTTGCTTCCTCCGGAACTGTCATCGTGCTGCAGGAAGGAGACGGGACGTCCTATGGCTCTCTGACCATACAGAAAGACCTGACAATACGTCGCGCCTATAACACTACGCCGCAGGTAGACACTCTTACCATCGTCGGTGCGCAGTGCCTTATTGAGGGACTTGCGTTCGATAATCTGTCGGAGGGTGTAGTCGTATCAAACTCTTCCCTGGGAGCTGTCAGTGTCAAGGAATGTCGGTTCACGGACGTAAGCACAGCCATACAGCTCAACAACGCGAACTACATATCTATCCACCGTAACTACATCAAGAATCACGACTACGGTGTTCTCATCAACAACGCTGTTGAAGTCACCTTAAGCTCCAATATCTTCGACGATGGACGTCGTTCGATAGAGGTCATAACCGTAGACCGTCTTGACCTGTGGCGCAACACCATCTACGGCGGATCGGGCTCTTCTCCTGTTGAGAATCCTGATGAGAATCTGCGCGTGATCTACCATACGGTCACCGCGAGTAACATCAGCAACAAGCGCATACAGCTACCGACGTTCGCCGCGCAGAACAGCTACGGATACGATGTCGCTGTCAATGTGGTGAACGGACCCTCTTTCCCTTACGGTACCGATTACACGGTGATATCTGACGGGTCTATAGTGTCCTGGGACGGTCTTGGGCTAGACGGGCAGGTACAGGTAGGCGACCTGTTGAGGATCATGTACTCAGAAGCCGCGGACCCTCAGGGTGCAGAAGCTATACGGGCTCTCGGCGTGAATGACCCTGACAGCACGATTGACTCGAACAATATCACAGGCACGACCTTGAGTAACATCGAGCTTGGTGTGTTCATCAATCAGCAACTGCGGATGCGATACAACAATTTCTATCGTACGAATGTATGGTACTCAGGTCCGCTCTCTGACGACACAAAGAATTTCAGTGACGACCCTCTGTACACTGACCCGACAAATGGGGATTTCCGGATACCCGCCGGGTCTCCAGACGTAAATGCTGGAGACCCCACCCGGTGGGACAAGATTCTTACCGATATGGATCTGGGTAACCGGGAAAACGTAGCGCCATTCAACCGTGAGATAGACTACACCGGTGTCCATCGATATGCCCTGGGGCCGTCGGGCGACGTAGGTGCGTTTGAGTACAACGTCAATGAAGGGTCAGCGGGTACTTATGTCGGTGAAGACGGTTACGATTTCGCGTATCCAGGGTCAGAGACTGCTCCGTATGCCACTATAGACCGCGGCTTCAATCGCGCAGGGTCCTCTGACCTGTCTGTAGAAGCCAACGCTGTACCTGTAGTAGGGGGAGTGACAGGACCCTTCACGGTACCGACTACGGGTTCTGAGGTCGTACGATACGGTAGATACCCAAGTGAAGACTTGATGCTCGGCAGCGGTAAGATAAACGTCGGACAGTCTCAGGACGGAGACGTAGCGTTCGTCCGCTCATCATATCCTCGTTTCGAGACAGGTGTGGTGTATGTCTCCCCAGATGGGAGTGATACGACGGGCACAGGGTCTTACACAGGCCCTTACCGCACCATACAGCGCGCGCTCTCAGACAGCGCGCCCTTCGTACTTGTCCGCCCCGGTTATTACCCGTCCTTCAAGGGGGACAGCTCAAAGACGCTCATAGGTATAGAGGAGACGAAGACTATCTCTTTGGGCAGCACGTACTTCGTGAATATGCTCAATGGAGGATGGACGGGACCCGCAGGATACACGGTTACTCGGAGTACTGTCGTACTGACAGACACATCATCGGCTATGGGACTCTTTACGTTCCTGGGTGACTATGAAGTGAAGTACAGTGCCACCGTGTCTTCTGACACGATGAAGGGCACAGTAGTCAACGCGGACAATCAGGTATATGTGGAGCTGGATAGGTCGTCGCAAAAGATGACAGTAGGGTATCGTACAGATGGGTCATACTATGATTTTGATTACGATCTAAGCTCTTTACCCATAACCGGAGCTCTTACGAATGTCCGGACTACGACTACTCTGACAGACAACCGTGCTCGAGTGCGCGTCAAGAACTCTTACATAAATGAGGACGTGCAGTTTGATTTGGGAGCGGGATACACAGGGCCCTGGACACTTATGTTTGAGTCTACAGGTAGTGGGCAAAGCAAAGCGCAGGATATATCCGTGTCTTCATCTCAGTTTTCCGGAGCTACCGGGGTCAACCAGACGGTGACGCAACACAAAATCTTTGGTATCATGGGCGCGACAGGGTTCCAGGGATTTAGTGGGATTAAGTAGGGAGAGATATGAGCGAGTCAAGACCTCATTCTTTAAGGTACAACTATGGTAGACCTGATATGAAGTTGCCGTATCGGTGGAATGACGATACGCCTTACGCACTCCCTATAGGTCCTAAGAATCTCATGGTCACAAGCCCGTATCTGATAGGTGCTATAGATATCCGCTGGGACAACCCCGCGGACTACGCTGCAAATAATGGGCTTGATATCATCGGTGTTAATGTTTATAGGTCTTTTGATAGCCCTCAAGGCCCCTATACAAAGCTCACAGACACCCCCTCGGGCATCCTATATTACAGGGATCAGACCTCTGAGATTACTGTGACTGATGAAGATCCTATGACGGGCGGTCGTATTATTACGGGTACGAATGCCACCGGGGATTGGGTAGTCAAGACATACCATCAGCCTATTGTTATCCCGGGTTCGAATGGTGAAATAGCTGAGAGTCCTAAACATGTGACTGTACGTATTAAGGAGACTTCTTCATCCTCATGGCAAACAGTCCCTGCGTTTAAAGTAGTAGGCGAGACTGGAGAGATTTTTCTTATAAGAAGTCTCACCTACAACCACACTACCAATCGTCTCGATCAACCAATCCTCCCTAAACCAGATCAGGGGGGAGAGATACGTGTTGGCTACACATACATCGATAATAAGATAGAGACTAATATCTATCGGAAAGTGTACTACAAAGCCACAACTATAGCCGATGATCCTGACAGCGGAGAGCGTATAGAGACGCCCTTAGAGGATCAGGAAGCGGTCAGTCTTTATGATATGGAGAAGATCGACTGGGTCTGGGCAGAGGCTATTCGTCGTAATCGTTGGATACTCGAGCAGGGCGGTGAGCGAGTAAAAGTTTTCATACGTAAGTGGTTCGGAGAGAGATGTGCGTGTTGGGATGAGCAGTACAGGACTCCCGTTGAGTCATGCTCCAATTGTTATGGTACTGGTTATGTAGGGGGGTATGACGGGCCATATGACATCATAGTCGCTCCTCCTGAGACTGAGAAAACCATACAGCTTGAGATAGGCGGTTTAAGGGTACATTATGATTGGGCTACGTGGACAGGGCCATACCCCCTTATATCTGACCGTGATTTCGTGGTACGCCAGAACAACAACCGATTCACGATCGCTCATGTTAATCCACAGGGTTCCCGCGGCGCTATCTACCAGCAGCACTTCATGCTGGCCCCGCTACCGCACAAGGATATAAGGTACCAGATGCCTATAACGGGAGGCGCGTCCGGCGTGCCTGCTACTTGGAATGCTTATAGAGAAGATCAACCTACGGATGCAAGTCCTACTGTCCCTGAGAAGCCAGAGATCCCGGATCAGTACCGCTATGAGGGAAGAACCGTAACCTTCGAGAACATTTTATATTAAATAGTCGCCGACGGCTTGGTTAATCATATGCGTTCTTAATTTGATGTTCGGTGTAGAGGAGCGCGTTTGGGCCTGAATCTTAATAATGTTTTAATACTCTTGGATTAACGAAGAGAATCTGCCTATCGGAATACAGGCATAAAGGAGAGTTGTCATGGATTCTAAGATTAAGACAGCAGCCGAAAAGCTACTGAAAATAGCGGATGCTATCGAGAAAGAGGCCTTCGACTGCACGTACTTTGTGTGTCAGGATTGCAACCACACCGCAAATCTGACGTCTATTGATACTAGACGTAAAGAGGCGGCTCACGCGCGTGGTATCAAGCATGTTGCGTCCCTTACGGTTGATGATGTGATCGCGTGTCCCGCATGCTCTGGAGATATGAATTATGTCTCTAATGAGGAAAGTGACCGTTTTTGGGTGGAAGCTGGTGCTGATAAGATAGCTGATGTAGCTGCGGAGATGATGTCAGTAAATGACTACGGTCCTCCTATGAGTGACACAGAAGAGGGTGAGGCCGAGGAAGGGGCTGGTCCTTTTGATCCTGTCGATGAGCAGGCTAAGAATCAGAAGAAGGACGAAATAGAAGAAGAGATGAAGTCTAAGGGTGTTGACCAGGATCAAGTTGATCTTAGCTTCGCTGATGATGGCCCCGGTGAGTATGACCCTCCTAAGAAGCAAGAGACCCCAACAGGGGACGATGTAGAACCTATGCCTGAGCCCGAGCCTTCTGCAGATGAAAAGGCTGATGCTGAAGCTGAGATGCCCTCGAAACCCCAACCGTCTAAGGTTGATGAGACATCCGTATCTGAGGAAGAGCAAACGGATGAAGAGCCCGAGGATTTTCAGGAGCCTGAGGTTCCTTCAGAGGGCGAAGAAAGTGACGCTCTAGTAGAAGAAACGGATGTTGAAGAAAAGCCTAAGAAGAAAAAGAAAGATAAGCCCGATGATGGTGATGTCGCTTTCCCGAAGGAGCCAAAACCTAAGTTTGAGATGCCTCCGAAGATGAAGGAAAAAGAGGCCTCAGGGGATGCGTATTGGAAGTCTGTTGCACGTTACTCTGTAGGTTAGCTCCGCTGTCTGTATTCCGGAGAGGGCGCATCAAGCGCCCTCTTTCATATATCACATAGCAAATAGAGTACACTTATGATTGTGGTACTTGGTAATGATCCTGCAGGGGTCGAGCTTCAAGATCTCAAGGACACAGTTTATTATAAGCAGCAGAAGATCTATTCGGTGGATCAGTACGATGCTTCTGAGGATCTTCGTCGGGCTCTGAAGAGAGGTAGTCTGACATTACTAGAGAAGAGTGAAGATAAGAATCCAGAGTTTGAAATTCCTACCTTTGTGCCTTCTGCCACACCCCCACCAGTTCCGCGGCATATTGATCCTCCTAGTACGCCGCCTACTCCAACACCTCCCAGCACACCACCAGTTAAGACTGAGCAGGATGATGCTTTATTGAAGCTCTTATTAGAGAAGATAACTTCTTTAGAAGGAGCTATTCAGGCTCAGCAAAATAAAGAGCCTGTTAATACGAATGGAGAAGCTCTTCAGGCGATATATGACAGGATCCAAAAACTTGAAGAGAAAGTTTCTACGGCGCACGCTCCACAGGACTCAGATGTTGCTGAGATGCTAAAAAATTTGGCCGAGAAACTTGAAGATTCTAAAAAAAGTAATGACCCTTCTGACAAACTCGATAGTATATTATCACGTCTTGAGAAACGTCTGGAAGGTGGCGAGCCCTCCAGAGAGATGTCATCTCCAGGAGAGATATATGTACCGTCGGTATCTGTAGAGGACGCCAACGCACATATTAACCTTAATGTACGCACTATTGAGAAGAGTGATTCAGTCAACGAATCGTTGAAAGCTCTTAGAGCTCTTAAGAAGAAACAGCAGTAATAAAAGAGTGTCAGAGCAAAATCTAGGTTTATTAGGGAGGTCGTATGTCGGCAGGTAATACCAATACAGAGGATGGAGTCTATGTAGTTAAGGTCACGACTAACGACCCGGTAATAAAGCAGTTGATAAGAGGTCTCAACGGGCTCCCTGGGACAGAGGTAGAAGTTAATGAGAATACCGGCCCCGCGGACCAAGGCGTCAATGAGCGTCTCGGTAGGATAAGAGTCACGGTTAAAACGGAACCTAAAGATTCTTATCCTCCGAAAACTGAGAAGGAGATCGCCGCTGAGAGTCTTCCAAAGCCAGATCCTCTTCTTCAAGCATATCTTGAGGATAATACATCGACTGACCTTTCTGAAGAGCTGAAGAGCATAGAAGAGAAGTATGGCAATCTAGAGAACAAGACACTTCTTCAACTAGTCGTGTGTCCAGAGGACATGGATTCTGATGAGGATGCATTGCAGGAATCTATTAAAAATGGTGAGGTCATAGAGGGGGATCATAGAAATCCTCTTTCAGAAGAAGAGGACCTCGGTGATTTGGATATTGATGAGGAGTAATATTAAGAAAGGAGATACAAAATGAGTAAGGGTTTAGATGTCGGGACGGCCTTTTTGGTTTGTGCAAGCAAGGACATAGCTAATCCGGAAAGTGATGTAGCTGTAAAGTCAGTACGTGATGCTTTTCTTGATATTGAAGCTGAGCAGTCTGTCATCAACATGCTGAAGATGTCAAACGTTTCTTATGTGCAAGAGGGGGACCAGTGCTATATTGTGGGAGAGCCAGCCCTCAGTGTCGCTAATCTATTGAAGCGTGAAGCTCGGCGTCCATTGAGTCGGGGAGTTATTTCAGCGGGAGAGGTAGACGGCGAGCGCATGCTCCTCATACTACTCAAGGAGATCCTCGGAGCACCTCAGGTTGATGAAGAGCATGTTTATTATTCAGTACCGGCGCAGCCTATAGACAGGGACATGGATATTGTATACCATGAAGCTATGTTTAAGAAGCTCATTGAAAGTTTGGGCTACAAGGCTACGTCGATGAATGAGGCTGCAGCCATTGTGTACGCGAATTGTGCAGAGGATGGTTTCACTGCTCTAGCCACCTCGGCGGGTGCCGGAATGGTGAATACCTCCCTTGTTTACCAGACTATGGTAGGTATGTCTTTTAGCGTGTCTAGGTCGGGTGATTGGATAGATTCTTCCTCTGCAAAAGCAGTAGGTTCCACTGCGACACGTATGATGTCCGTGAAAGAAAGAGGTGTTGACCTTTTGAATCCTAATGATGGTGACCCGAAGACACTTCGTGAGCGTGAAGCTCTAATCGTGTATTACAAGAATCTGATTCACTACATTATAGATAACATCAAAAAAGAATTCAAGAAGGATAATAGTTCTATTGAGTTGCCTGAGAGTATCCCGTGGGTTATTAGTGGTGGCACGTCTCTAGCGAAGAACTTCTTGCCGTTCTTCCAGCAGGAGTTTGAGAAGGAGAAGGCGTCGTTCCCGATTAATATCTCTGAGATTCGGATGGCTAAGGATCCTTTAAATGATGTGGCTCGTGGTCTTCTTATCGCAGCCATGAATGAATAGGAGTAAGATATGTCTCGTAAAAAGATGAAAGATAAAGAGCTTTCAAGTGCCTATCTACACATAGGTAATAGCGGCGTTACGTTTTCTGTGTTGGACACAGAGTTTGGGCCTTGTATTGAAGTAAGTTCATCTTCTTTTGGAAATGCTCAGGCGAAGATACGAACTTACACTGATGCAAAATCTCTTGAGGCGTTGGGAACAGCGATCATCGCGGCATCAAAACAAAAATTCAAGGGCGAAGAGTACTGTAATAAGGCTACGTTAGAGTCTCTGTGCATAGATGGAAAAGAGTTTGTAGAAGATGACTGCGCGGCGTTTGAATAAAAAATAGCAGCAGTTTTTTCTATGTTGCCTGCTGCGGGAGCCCGGTCTTATTCCTTTCTGCCGGGCTCTTTTTATATCTTCTCAGCACCATAATCTTTTAATAAATAGTACCCTATGGAAGGTTTACCTCTATACTTCTGATAGGGCGTGTCATGGAAGTTAATCTGCTTAGATCCATCAAATTACGGTTGATGGATGAATTGCGTTACGCGATTCAGAAAAATCTCAACTACAAAGATAAAGTTGAGGTTTATCACAAGTTCCCGTATAAAGAGACTCCGATGACTGGTGTCGTGCTCAGGAATGCCAATTCCTCGAGGACGAAGTTATCTCCGGATGATTTTGCGGGTACTCTGAAGAGCCATGTAGCTCTTGCTAGAGCAGAAGGAAAAGACGGACGTTTTCTGGTTTGGGCCTGGGAAGATACCACTCATCTTACAAAACACGTTGAGAATGAAGATGTATCTGGACAGACCGCGGGAAGCTCCTCCTGGGGGACCAACAGGCTTTTCTATGTGGATCATAAGCCCATCATGGCTGGCTTCAACAACACTACTCTTGCTGATAATTTCCGTCAGATAACAGTAACGGTCAATGGGGAAGTGACGCACGCTGAGTTCGTGGACGGGAAACGTGGCCTTTTCATGCTTCCCACAGCACCCAAGACGACTGACACGGTTTTAGTCTCTTATCACTACGGGAACCTGGCGCTACCAGGTAGGTACTACATAGAGATAGAGGACTCGAGCCATTTCCTGATAGACCCTCTCTACATCGTTAAAAAAGAAGAGGTCATCGCTAAGACGACAGGGACTGAGCTTACTGCCCAGCTAGACAACAGCGGTCTCTATGGGGATTTTGACGTCCTCTACACACAGAAGCAGCCTACCAGCAACAAACTCTATCTGACTAAGAATACGGATTATACCATTAATCAGGCAGGTGAGATTGCTTTTCTGAATGCTCTTCCAGTCGGAACCACCCTGTATGCAGACTATCGATGGGCGGGGAGTACTCAGGGCCCCTTCGATATCCCGACAGACTACCACTATACGAACACAGCCATCAACGGCGTCACCCTGGCCTTCGGTAATGAGATAGAGGTCGGTGACCGTATGGTTGTAATAGTATACCCAGATCGTCAGGTCGCGGCTCAGATGTACAGCGGGCATTTCAACATGAGCTTTGATCTCGAGGTTTTCACACGTACGCCTCAAGTTTTGGCTGACCTGACGGATCATATCCTGGCGGAGATCTGGAACAATCGAAGATTGCCTCTGATGGATGAGGGTATCACCATCGAAGAGATGGATCCTGGCGGTGAGACAGAAGAGCCCTACGATGATAACACAGGGGACTTCTACTACAAGAACAC
>WJJK01000383.1 GCA_014729705.1 Candidatus Altarchaeales archaeon
AGGTATCGCACCGCAAAGTGCCACAGGGGGAGGTCAGCCAGGTCCTCGTACGCCGATCGCGCATCGGTCCCTGGGTCCACCGTACTCTTGTTGTGCTGCACGATAATACATCGCTCACGCAGCGCCCCTGTGCCTCCTACAGGGTCCTCTCCATCGAGGATGATGGGAGCCTCTAAGGGGTAGATGTTAGTGCGTTGGTCCGCACGCCCGCGGGCGTCCATCCCAGTATCATACGCACGCCGTAGCATGCCCAAGAAGTCTGTGCGCGCCCCGTGCGCTGTGCTGGATCTAAACTCTCCAAAGATTACAGGGAGGGCATTGCTGGTCGATAGTAGCGTCTTGTGAACGAACTGCGTTGTGTCTACGTCCCACGTATGGGCCTCTTCAATGCCTAGCAAGGGCATGTAGATTTGCAAAAGGCTGGTCGTCTTTCCGCTTCCTTGGGTGCCATACACGTTAAGGTGGGGGAAACGGATCCCTGCATCATTGAAAATGGGCTTCATCGGGCAGGACATGAACCAGCCAATCATTGGTATGGCCACACGCCGCAGGTTAAGCTCCGGCAGGGAGTGGGATATGTTCCACACCAGGTGGCGGTACTCTTGTTCGCCTACTCGGCGCAGTATTACGGCGGGGGTGGTGTCTCTTGCGGAGTTTCCTCGATCGGTAGCGCCACGAAAGATGTAGGGGGACTCGTCTTGAGAGAGGATATTGTCTGCTGTTAGTGTGGCCGTCTTAGTGACAAAGTACTCCCCGTGGCGGCCAATAGCACCTACAGCCTGTGTCTCACCTAGGCCCCGCTCCGCCATCTTTCCCAGCAAATACACCAGCAGTTGTCGAGTCTCGTAGTCGTTTCCCATCCATTGCCAGCGCATGTTGGGCAGGTTCTTGTGCATTTGGTACTGGCTTGAAAAGGCGGAGCGGGGGAGGCGCACGTCTTCCCACGTCTGTCCGTCTGCATGTACGGTCCCTAAAAACGCGTCCTCTTCAATGCCCCCAGGATCTATGAGCAACCGCTGGGGGTCGAAGGTGAACGTGGATACTTGATGTTTTCCTTTAGACGTCGCATAAAACCAACAGTCTTGGTACTCGATGTAGTGTGTTTCAGCCCCGGCGAAGGGGCTCTCCGCCTTGCGCAGGTCGGTTTCAATTGTGTGGGGCTTCTCTCGATACCGTTCTCCCCACGGTCTCTGCTGTGCGCTGGCGACGATGGCTTCTTCAGATACGCCTGTTGCTAATAGCTCTCGGAGAACGTGCCAATCGCGCTCGCTTCGTGAGGGAAACCGATTCTCCCACGCCCCCGTAGCCATTAACGTCAACGTCGTGGCGCTGAGGTTGGTGAGCTTTAAGAGGTCCTCGGCCTTGTAGTTAAGGGCCGGGCGCTCTTCTATGACCTTCACCGGAACAGGCTTCTCAGGCTCTTTATGGTTTACGGTACCAGGGACGCGCAGCACATGTTGCGGATCATGTGTGGCATCGGCACCAACTGTTTTGGTGATCCCTCTCATAGCTTCTTGCGCTGTAGCCACATCTATTGATGATCGCAACAGCCAATAGACATGGTATCCGTGACCACTGTGCACGACGTAGGACGGATCTACAGGAAATGCGTTTAAAGATTCTCGTGCTCTGTTCTCGTTGTTCTTGAACGCCTTAAAGTCTATGTCCGCCCATAGACATGTCACGCGACTGACGGTATCGAACATGTCGCGCACTCTTGGAGCTACGCCAAAGTAGATCCCCTGTCCCGGCCCGCCCTCAACGAACTTTTTAAGATCATCAACGGTATCAAACAAGCGGCGCTGGTGTGGCTCACGGACCCAGACGTAGATCTGTTCTTCTGGGCGTAGCGCAGCAAAGATGTCGTCTAGCAGCATCGCTACGCCTCCGGCAGGATGTATCGGAGCAAAACGGGGCGCCCACAAACGCGGCGCCCCGCCCTACACCAGTGGTTAGTGAGTAGCCGCTACTACGAAACGAGGCTTCCCAGCCCCCCACTACCACCTGCGCCGGAGGGAAGATCGTCCAACGACTCACCCGTGGCCCCCTGTGCCTGATCGGGCCAGATGAAGCGATCGTCGCTCGTTGTCGGCCTGCCCCTGTTGTCGGTATCGGGCACGTAGATGACGCCCACCTCCGCGCCAATCAAGTCCTGTGTGTCGATGTCAGGGTCGCCCTTCAAGTCATCCTCCTCGCAAAGCCCAGAGTAGACGAGAAGCTGACCGAAGCGGAACATCACCTTTGGGTCGTCACGCCCGACGGGGACGGAGATACGGGTCGGCATTCCTTCATTGTCGGGTCCGACGATGCGGCCGTTCAAATAGAGCGTGGGAAGGTTCGATGCGCGGCTGTTGGCGACCTCGGCCTTCTCAATCCGCACGACGTATGATCCAGGCGGCACGGGCTTGAATTCGATGTCGATTCCGTCTTGTCCAAAGTTCGCATTAATCTTTGCCATTGTCGTCCTCCAGAATATCTTCTTGATCAACGTGACCAGTGTGTGCGTTGTGGA
Source organism: Candidatus Altarchaeales archaeon (assembly GCA_014729705.1). Lineage (GTDB taxonomy): Archaea > Altiarchaeota > Altiarchaeia > IMC4 > SCGC-AAA252-I15 > WJJK01. The sequence goes on from WJJK01000383.1 coordinate 2,513, forward strand.
GCTTTCTGATCGTGGGGCTGTTTAGGACCCCCACGTTTTCGAGCGCGGGGATGCGGCACTTTGCCCAGATGTGATTCACGGGCTGTAGCTGTAGCTGCCTCACCGCCTTCTTGATGGTGCCGTCTTTGTTGTCAGTCCGCAACTGTGCTGTCAGATGTCCCACGACATCGAAGTAGCGCGGCACGCGGCGGCACAGTTTCCCAACAATGTCCGGCAGCAGGTACATGGTGGACGAAAACTCGTCGGTATTCACCTCCTCTCCGGCAGTGCAGATCAAGTTGACCTGCAACTCATCTTTAACGCGGCGCATAAGGCGCAGCATGGTGGCGGATACATCGCCATAGTCTTGTTGAAACGGCGCCTGGCCGGCCCTCCCTTGTTCGGCCAAGCGGAGCTTCATCAGCAACGCGTGCAGCTCGGTCAATGAGTCGATGACCACCGTACGGTACGGACCCTTGCGGTCGAACATGGCATTGACGAAGAAGCGAATGTCCTCCGGCCCGACAACCTTTAGCGGGCGCTGCACTTCGGTCCAGCGCTCCCGGAGTATAGCGCGGATGGGGAGGATACCGTCCTCCAAATCGGCGTATAGAATCGGCTCGAACTCCGACACGTCGTAGGCCGTCCCACAGAAGAACGTTTTCCCCGCCCCTGTGGGACCGTACACCAAGATCTTAAGCACTCCCGAGGACAGGTCCTCCGAACTCATTAGTGGCATTGTCTTCCCTCCATTTGAAGTACCGCGAACTGAGCAGGCCACGAACGCACTGCATGTGACGCAGTGACTGGCAAAGGTCGAGGTAGTCACAGTACGAGCAGCGGCTTCCCCACTCGTGGATAATCTGCCACGCCCCTTCAGTCTCTGCGCATAGAGCCATTCGCGAGGCGACAGCGTGGACGTACATGTGCACGTAATCCAACATGTCGTCGTCTACGTATAGCCAGTGTCGCGTGTTAAACTTGTTGGGGTCAAGGGCCTCTATTATATCGTGGTAGTCCGAAGGGCTCAAGCCGCGACGAGATATTTCCTCAATGTACAGTTCGCGCGTCGTATTTTGCCGCTTGTCCTTTGACAACTCCCCACTTTTAAGCGTCCTCGGCGGGGAGGGTACAGCCTTACGGATCTCGTTGAACCACAGCGGGGTACCACTGCGCACGCGAAGCGGGAACTGGGCGTCTTCAGAGGCCGCCCACATCAGCATGTGTGCGCGGAAATCGTGTTGCATGTGTGCCGCCCCGCTGGGAATGCTGCTGTAGAGACGGTGCAGCATGACCAAGGATGGCTCAGACATACTACTGCCCAACACCAAGTCAACCGTGTCCACCAAGCTGATCCCTTGCGCAACGACGGCGACAACTGGGTGGTTAACCGCTACGACGGAGAACTCGTCGTTCTTCGGTGCCCATCGGCCATACTGCTCCAACACGCCCACGGCCAGCTCAAACGCCTCATCAGCCACAGGGGGGAGGAGGCCATTGTTGCGGTCGCGAATGCCTGCCAACAGGCCATCGGCCGCTTGGGTCAACCCATCAATCAGGGCTCTTGTGTTCCACTGCGTGTGGAACCCCATACGTCTGTGGACGGTGCCGTCTCCCGCTCCAATAGCCTCGGGAGCATAGTATGTAGACAGGCCGGCGCGCACTAAGGCGCGCACTAAGGTACGCTTATTGGGCTCCCTCGGCGCATAGCCCAGGCCGTGTCTCCACAGCCATAGCTGCTGACAGTCTGTGAAGTCCTTAACGGCTTTCGTTGTCAGGGGGGAAACGTGTACGTCAGGGTGACTCATACATCGCGCTCCTTTCGGCCATTCGCTCACACCATGCTGCCACATAACGAAACGCCTCTGGGTCCAGTGTGTACCGCACGTCCTTTGGGGCCACCTCCATACGCTTTACTAG
>WJJK01000384.1 GCA_014729705.1 Candidatus Altarchaeales archaeon
ACTTGAATCCGTCGCGCTCAAGATCCATCGCCTCACGCAAAACCTCTAAAGTATTAATGTGGGAAGTCATCAGCAATCTCCTAAGGGTTGTGGGGGATTATTTGGCCTGTTTTGCGGGCATACTGTGTTTGGGTTCGGGCAGTTAGGGCAGTTATCGGGGTGTCCTGGGCAGTTTTCTATGTAGTGGCTTTGGCAACAGCATTCTTTGTTGCTCCAACTCCATTTAAAGGAGTAAGCGTAAGTGCACGTCACAGTGCATTGTCCCCCGTTTACGTTTGGCTGGCTGCAGGTGTTTTTCGCTACATAGTTTCCTCCGTCAATCCAGCCTGCGTTTGCACAGTGTTGCTGGCAGTCTATTGGCGTTTCATCACAGCAGTCGCCTATTGTGTCTCCATCTTCATCCCCTTGGTTGGGGTTGTAGGTATCTGGGCAGTTGTCTTGGTCGTCTACCACACAATCGCTGTCTTGGTCTGGCAGGCAATGGTAGCAGTCTGCGTATTCCCCTGAACCAATCTTAACGCAGTCGCAGGTTACGCATTCAGCCCCGCATCCTTCAGTTAGGTAGTAGCCCAGGTTTTCGGGGCAGACTTCCTCGCATGTGTAGCATCCCAGGCAGTTGGGGTGTTCCGCCAGCTCCTCGTGGCTTCCGTCGCAGGAGACGCTTGAACTCCAGTCCCCGCCTAATAGTGAGCAGTCTTTGACGCATTGATAGCAGGGCATACCCGGGTATTGCTGGCATGTTTCGCAGTCTGAGCATTCATTATCGCAGTCGTCTGAATCATATAAGCTTTGGCCGCATTGGTATGTGGATGTGCATTCGCAGTTTGTGTCGCAGTATTCGTATTGATCTTGGCAGCCGTAGGCGGTGCCGCTCCAAAGATCCTCTCCGTTGACTTGCATCATCTTGTTGTTGGGGTCGCATTCCTCTCCAGCCTCTAGTTTACCGTTTCCACAGCCTGTGCACACGCAGTCTGAGCAGGTTAACCCGCTTGGGCAGGGCACTACCCCCTGCTCACATTCTTCTGTGCCTTTTGGAGTCGATCCATGCCAGGATAGTATTCCGTCGCCGCAGGAGGGTGTGAACGACGCAGGCAGGGTGGTTGTTGGGGTGGGCGCCTGGGTTGTTGTGGGTGAAGGATTTGTAGTTGAAGAACCTTGTGTGGTTGTCGTGGTAGTTGGTTTCTCGTTTACGCACGCTCCTTGCCAGCAGAATCCAGGGTCACAATCAATTTTTGGGGGTAGTAATTGGTTTGCCCGTGTTATGCCTGAGGTAAGCATTTTACACTCTGAATCCGGCGTCCCCTTTCTATAGCATATGGGCGTGCTTGTTTGCTCATATACGTCGTTGTTGTAGCATACGAGCTCGGTTTTCTTAACGCCACAATCTGATGAGTCGTGGCACTCAATGTATATTGTGGTCGTGGTTGTCGTGGGCTTTATTGTGGTGGTTGGTTTTGCGGTGGTTGTCGTGGGTTTCTCTGTGGTCTGGGTTTTCTCGGTCGTCGTAGTCTGTTTCACTGTGGTGGTTGTCTCATCCTCATCGCATACCTGGTTTTCGTTTCTATCTAAGCAGCAGTCACTTCCCCTAACTATGTATGGGGGATTACAGGCGAATACTGTCGTAGTCGTCTGAGGCGGGGTCTGGCTGCCACCAAAGAGTGAGTCAATAATGTTTTGCAGGCTTCTTATGAGGTTGTTGAAGAAGCCGGCTTCCTGTGCTGCTGCACATGAGACAAGCATTAACACTATTGTTAGACAAAATATTTTTTTTGCATACAATTCAACCACCGTAAATACGGTTTATCCCTTTGTTTTACGTCTTTATATAAAAGGGTCTTCATCTTCCCTTTGTCTTTCTAGTTTTAGGATTTCATCAAGGTTTTCCTCCCCTGATTTTTTGTCTGTTTTTTCCTGGGGCTTCTTAGTCTCTTTCTTATCCTGGTTTAGGCTGCTTGACTTTTCTTTGGATAACTGTTGTTTCCCCTGCCGCGGCAGCCTCTCAAGCTTGGGTTTTGGTTTGGGTTTAGGTTTTTTAGGGGGTTTTTGCAGGTGGGTTTTGAAGAAGGGTTTCAGGTACCCCTCCCTCCAGAGAAACACCCCCGTAACTGCGGTTATGAGGATGATCACTGCAACCAGCGTTTTCTTGATTGATGAGGGTATTGCTAACTCTTTTTTCAAGGTGGTTGTGGG
>WJJK01000385.1 GCA_014729705.1 Candidatus Altarchaeales archaeon
GTATACCCGACCATATCCATGAACTTCGGATGGAGGGTCGGTTCTCCTCCCGAGAGAACCAGCGAGCCCTCCTCCGTGTCATTCGCGAACTCAATGGCTTTCCTGAAGGTGGGCATTGACATGAACGCCGTTCCAGATTCACCTCGGCAGCAATGCGGGCATTGCATATTGCACGCAGACGTAACCAGTATTGAAGTCATACCAGCGTCCTCTCGGTAGAGCCGACTCCCTCGGAGTAAGCAAGACCGTTACGTATGATCCTAGTACCGAACCACTTCTCCCCCCTGCACTGGACGTTGGCGGCAAAGGCGGCCAACTCATGGCCGATGGCTTCCGCATTTTCTGGCGTGAGATACAGGGTTTCCGTATCCGAAAAACTGATCGCTACCAGTTCGTGAAAACGATGGATTCTGGCTCTACCCTGCGGATTGATGTTAGGCACGGCATTCTCCTCCTTGATGCTGGTGTGCTTGTTGTTCTCGTGTATGGTATATCTACCTAGTCAATCTGTTCAAACATTGAAAGAGGAACGTCAAAAGTACCAAAGTTTTCAAAATGAACGATAGCCTTTTTCCTCTTTACCTTGATAATTTCTCCTCTCGCTCCGCGAGGCAATCTTGTACCAGCCCTTACCATCCTCACATTCGTATGAGCAATCAGGTACTTGTTTCTAAACGTCCTGCTCCTGGATCGTGACGCAAGCTCTTCTCCAATTATTTCACGCACGTCTTCCAGCTTCTCATCATCCATCCCACTCAACGCTTCACGTAACTTTTCAGCATTCATGCTTTTCTCCTATAAATAAACGCACGTCTTAGTAATGACGTGCGTTTATTATGGAATCCAAAGTAGAAAGTAAAGGCTACGCCTCGAAGATCCTCTCCCACTTGCTCGGGCGGAACTCCTTGGGTACCCGCTTGAGGTACTTGATGATCTTCCCCGTATCCTCTGCACGAGAGTAGCAGCCGCGAGGATCGATCCCGAGTTCCTCGTTGAAGATGACCTGGAGCCGGTCGGGAACCTTGCGAAGTTCCAGTCGATCATAGTGCCCGATGGTGATGGCGTCCATTCCTCGGATGAGCGTTCCGAGAAGAATGGCATCGTCTCCGAAGATGCGTGATTTGATCTTGCGTACACGCGGCACCTTGTTGGTGACGGCGGGGCGTGCCGAGGGCTTGCCCTTCTTGGTCGCCTTCTTCTTCTTCGTGGTCTCCTTCTTCTTGGCTGCCTTCTTCTTGGCTGCCTTCTTCGGCTTCGATGAATCCTTCTTCGGCTTCGATGAATCCTTCTTCTTGAATGGTGCCTTCTTCTTGGATGGTGCCTTCTTCTTGGATGGTGCCTTCGGAACCGACTTCCTCTTCGGCGGTGGTCGTGACGGAAGTGCCATGTCGATGTCTCCTTGTTAGATCGAGGTTACTGAAGCCCGTTGGACTTGATCGTGTCCTGACGGACAGGAACAATGCCCATGAACATGAACAGAGCGGCAAGAAAGGAAATGAACCAGCTTTCCTCCTGGTCCTGAAGGTCTTCTTCATCTTGAAATTTCCGAAAGTCCTGCTCGGGTGGTCTGTGGATGCTCATGCAGATAACGTAATCACCTTAGTGTGCTGCGCAAGGGGGAATCTGCCCAGCGAAATACGTTCCATAAAATAGCCGCCTTTCGTCGGTGGTACTTGTACTTCTTTTCTATAGCCCGAGGGAGTTCTCGCATCTCTCCTTTTGCACGTAATGCCAGGGCGTCTACTAGGCGATCATTCTCTAGTAAGGCAAGAAACGTACCGTAAGGACAGTCCGAGAAAGCCATGCCAAGAGTAACAACCGTAAGAATGGTCCTGCCTTTAGTCACGCACACAGCCCTAGTCCCACTGAGCAGCCGATACTGTTCTCCCTTATTAGAGGTAAACAGTAAAATAGATTGGTCACCTGTATGAGCCAACTCCTTAACCCCGAAACTTTTATCAATCCTCTTACGCGCTTGCCGTATAGCATGGTTTGTGGGTCTATACCTCGGCATGCTCTACTCCTGTGGCTGGTCTTCCGAAGTCTCTACCTCACTGAACTCGGCATCCTTTGGTCTCTTACCAAGGTCTCCGAAAATGCGACTGAGCGGCGAATCAGACTTCTTCGTAGCCTCTGAACCCGTGTCATCTCTCCCTGGCGGAACAACGGGGTTCTTCATCTGATGCAGGAGTTGTGCTGCTGATTGAACGTCCCGCAATATCCTTGAGCATTCCTTGTTCGCGATGCCTCCTTCAAAGGTCTCAAAGAGCAAGGCGCGTCGAGCCCGCTTGATCTGTTCTATGAGTATCAACTGGACCGCGCTCTGCTCCGGTTCCTCCCCCTCCGAAGCCTCGATGGCCTGGTTGAACTCGTTCAGATAGGAGCAGACAAAGCCCTGCTTGTACTGCGGGCAGACCTGCATATGGGGGCAGTTGTCACAAGCCAGATTCGGCATCCTAGTTGAGTAGAGTCCGTGCTTCCTCGCATTCTGGTTGCCCTTGGGTGCTCCTCCTCTTTTACCCATGGCTCGTGCCTGCTCCGGGGTCAATCGGTTCTGCGGACGAAGGGCTATCTCCTTGGCCTTGAGGGCCTGCTTCTGCTGCTCTGGGTCCTGCAATCGGGACCACTGCTGATAGGCGTCTTCCGCCGCCTGTCTGCCCTTCTCAGCCAGCGTCTCGGGCAGCTTATTGAATATCTCAGAGATACGATCAGACAGTCTCCTTGCCTTAGATCTGAGCGTCCTCTGGTACCGAACACGACGCTTTTGGGACTTGAGAAAGTCCGCCTCGTGTCTGAGCTTGAGTTGCTCAAAAAGCAGTTCAACCCCAAGCGTAGCTTCGGTGCGCAGAACCCTGTCCTCCAGATCAGACGTAAATCCTGTGTCAGGCTCGACTTCAGACCCAAAATCAAAATCCTCAACTTGTGGGTTTGACGCCTCGGAAGAGGCGTCACGTTGGCCGTCAGAGGCGTTACCCTCTACGTTTGTTTTACTACCGAGGCACACAAAAAATGCGCCCTCCTGGTAGCGATGACCGGAAGCTAGATCAAGCTCAACCTCGACAGCCGCAGCATGAGGAGGTAGCTCTTCCCTTTCCTGGTATCTCTTGTTCGGGTCGAGGTCTTCCTTGGTCTTTCTTGGGCGGGCCTGGGCTGCCGAAATGTCGTAGAAATACTTGTAGAGGAAGTCCCTTATCGTGGCCTCTCGCTCTGGCCGTGAATCGCTCTCTGGGGTAAGCTGGAAGGTCTCTATCCAGTAATCGATCCTGGCATCATCCAGCGAAAAAACCGTCTCTGGATCTCGCTCACAGAAGGCCCTCATCTCCTTCAAGTCCTGTCTAGCAGCCGACTCAGATTCGACCTTGTAAGGGAACTTGTATTGCTCAAAGAACGCCTGCATTTCAACACCGGAGAGGTTATCCGGGTCACCCAGATCATCAAACGCCTTAGTCGCCTTAATCCAGTAGGCAAGGCGAGAAGACCTATTCTCGCAATACTGGATATAATCCTTCCAAGCAATAGCGTTGACCTGCGTGATGGCCTCTGCTTTGTCCTGCTCAAGAAGGCTCCAGTCTACCCCTTCTTGGATCCACCGGCTCTTGAATCGCTTTCGCTGATCCTTCTGCTTCTTATCGTAGACCCTCAGCTTGGACCCCTCCCAAACGAAGGTCTGCCCGTACATCTCCCCCGCTTTCCAGGAGATCGAGTCGAGCGAAGCGAAAGCCATCCGACCGATCACAAATGCCTTGGTCAAAGCGAATCCGTGGACACGGCAACCATTCATAATGGCAGGCTTCAGCATGCGGTGGTAATCTGACTCCGAGAGGTTGCCAGGAAGTCCGACGTACTCGTGCTCTCTGCACATCTGTAGCCAATAGTCATAACCCCAAGACTCGTGCCATACGTAACAGATAGGCACGCCTGCTCGTTCCAGAGGACGGAAAATATCATTGTCCCATTCCCTTTGCTTATCCAATCCGACGATGTTGTCGATGTCGAGGTTTACAGCAAGATTGATGAGTTCCTTGTTGGAAATCAGCCAATCTCTGTAGCGACGCACGTAGTCCTCGAACCACTGAAGGTTTGGGAACTTCGGGTGATACCTTTCATCCACTCCCTTATCGGGGTTCCCATTTGGGAACTGCTTGTGGTATTCAGCAGCCTCCGTCCTGAACGTGTGCGCTCCCGAGTCAATCAGCCACCTTACATCCGGGTGCCTCTTAACTCTCTTCTGGAACCAGTGGTCGCCCTTCTCACCCATATACATGAAGGACATAAGCATATTACGGCATTGAGCAAACTCGTATGCCGTATCGTAGAAACGATCTCCTTCTACTCCAGACAGGGTGATAGCGGTATGTAGCTGTTTCCCAGGCATATCAATCTCCGTTGTTGGGAGGGAACGTTACGCAGCCGAAGGCAGCCGCGCAAGCAAAAGAACCCGCACCCGCTAATCCCATAGCGTCTTGTATGGAGGATCCCGGCCTTACGTTGGCGTAACTATCCGTACTGAGGCCCTCTTTTCCTACGTACTGTCTCACTACCAGAATAGAATCAGATCTCCTGGTCAGCTCAGTTATCAGCTCCTTCGTAGTTACGCCTATGAGTCTTTCGTCTACATCATCGAAGGATTCGGCCACTGTTCTCTCCATCCTCGCTTACGGTTACCTTGGACGCATGAATACCTCCTCTTTCCAAGTACGCCATCACGTCTTCTGCCAGCATCTCGCAGGATCGGCAACCTAGTTGCCTAACGCTCTTGAGATCCTTGTGATAGGGAGGAAAGGTGGAGGGGAACTCCGATAGCGTGTTCTTCACGATGAAGAACTCCAAATCTCGATCCTCGTGGTTGACTGGAATGTCCACCACAACTCCGAACTCGTGCCTATGCTCGTTACGTAAGAATGCTACCTGAGGTGGAGCGTTCTTCCAACGATGGATACCGAAGAAAGAAAACGTAACGATGATTGAAGATGAAGACATGTGTTCTCCTAGAATTCTCTCCCGTGAAGGTACGGGCGGTCCTCGACATTGTGCGTGTGCTTCCTGACTATCGCCTGTGCCAGTCGCAGATTGAACCTTGCCGACAAGTCCATGATTCTGATGACCGTATCAGCCAGTTCTTCTTCCAGATTTGTGAAATCCGGGATCTTTTCCGATACGGGATCACCTGATCTCACAGCCTCCGTAGCCTCTGACAACTCGGTATGAACGAGAAGAAGAGCACGGCAGATACGTAATGCCCTTATCTCCTTGTCTGGTACTCTGCCCTCCAAGGCGATAAGAGGGTCTGCCCAAAAACCCTTATCAACCGCGTTGTGATGAACACGATCCTGCATTTTCTCAAACATAGCGATAAACCGCTCTTCCGAAAAAGGTCGTGATGCCATGATGTCTCCTTGTTTATAGTTACCGACTGTGACCGTTAGAATCCACCTCGTATGCGTTAACTATCCTGACAATCTATCTTCTCCTGCTGCGGCTACCGATCAAGTGAACTACATCGATAGGCAACTCCCAAACGTTTTGCTCCTTCTGCATATTCCTTCGATTTGTCAGTTCCCAATCAATAATGGAAGCCTCAAGAAGACGACCCACGTTACACCTAAGCGCCGTGTCCGGCGGCGATATATCGCCTCCGTTACCAAAAATATCGTTAATGGCGCAGACGGCGTCAAAAGTGCAAGAAAATTCCTCTCCAACGTGAAACTCGTGTATGTCGCGATGCTCGTACAAAAAATCCTCTGGAAGGCACTCAGGAAAAGACCTAAAGTTTGGATACACGGGAATGCACCCGTGAGTTATGCCTTCTAGCAACGTCCAAGACACATAATCCTGAAGAGAGCAGTTGAAGATAATCATTGCCGTAGACAACTCTTGATAATACTCCTCCTTTGACAGCCCTGTCCTTACTTCCAACCTATTATTCATTGAAGATCTGATAGACGCGATCCTCTCTCGTAGCCGTTTATCCAACTCTGCGCTCGTCTGGATGTCCTGTGCTGAAGTAGTGATTACCCACCTAGCATCCTCTTGGGACTTCAAAACCTCTTCAGCAACATCCAGCATGAACCATGGCTGTTTCTCCGGGTGCATTCTTGACGCAAACACTACCTTCTTCTGCCTTCTACTTGGCTGGAGTGCATCCTTACTTCTTGGGCGAACGTCATAATAATCGAACGGCAAACCCATTACGTGTATAGGAGCCTTAAAGTTTGCGTCCCTAAGTTGCCGGCGGTGGACTGAGGATGCCACAAAAATCGCTCCTCCGTTTTTCTCAATATATCTATCCATAGATAATTCCGCGTTCCTAATCCAGTATGCCATAGCATGGGTGAAGTCGTATACGTCAACCGATTGCGCGTGGCACATCGCATAAAGACGGACACTGATTCCCCGGATAGACAGGGAATACAAGATGCCTTCAATACCTGGGGTCCAGTAATCTTGCAAGAAGATAGCATCTCCGTTTTTCACCTCCCCTAGCGAGATCAACATGGCGAACTTCTCGCACTGCCGGTAACAGTGAACAACTCGGGAGTAATCGTCCAAGACAACACCTGTTCCCACGTCATCGTTGAGCCCCTTCGTAAGATCTACTCCCGTAGTCTCTTCTACGTCACACCAACTATTAGACGATTTGTTGAATACGTAATTGAATGCTCGTGGCATCCACCGTTTACTGAGTTGCTCGGTGTACCTCGACTTCTGAGGGGCCAAACCGAAATACCAAAGATTGCTCATGCCTTACCCTTCCGAGTGAGTTGGTCTACCGCATACTGCTTCTGCGCATTAGTAGACCAGTTAGAGTTATCGTTCCCGTAGTGGCGAAAATGAAAAGAGACCCCTACTGCGGTATTTCCCGTACTTCCTAGAAGCTGGACTAGGGAATCATCCTGGATGCAATGCGGCGGGTGGCCTACCCTGCATGACTTTTCCTCAAGAATGTTGTAGGCCGACTCAAGGGCACCCTTTGTTGTAAGAAAAACCCCTCCATCGTATCGGAACGGAGCACAGTCCTGAACTGCCACAATACCTTCCTCATCTACGTAACCAGCTCTACGGGCGTATCCTGGATCGTGGTGAGGGGTCAAGTCATCGCGTCCAAAATCCGGGTATCCTCTGTCGTTGAACGCATCGACCTTATACCCCTGTATGAAGTCATAACCGTATGAAGACGAATCACTGATGACCTTAGCCAGATCCTCTTCTCCTACATAGGCAAGGTCGTCGTCCAAAAACAAAGACCAGTCCTCATCACGTAAGAAATCAACCGCGCATCGCCTCTGCGCGACAAGGTTGGGGGAGGTGGTATGCGTATAATGTACGCCGCCTGAAATGTTTGCCGAAATTCTGGCTATCTGTTGGTCGGTTATCACCGGGACATCGCTGGCGTCAGCAATGCTTACGGATAGACGGAACCTGCATATAGATCCCAAGAGGCAAGCAAGTCCGCTCGGGTTATTCCTAGTCGCTATCGCTACGTGCGGGATCATCTACTTTTCCTGCTAGGCGTCCAAGATGGTATACGAGACTGAAGATTCCATCAACAATGATTCCGTACTCCTCTGCCGTCATTGGCGCATCTTCGTATGGCGTCATTCTACTTGCCAAGATGGACATTTCATCAACAATCCGTTTCCTAATATCAACCATGCTGGCGTCGGCGTGTAGCGGGTCAGACGCTCCCCGTAGCGCCTGCTTTCTCAGTATTCCCAGGAGAGACATGCCGTTTATTTTCTTACGTACTACCAAGTCCGATCTTGGCGTCGTGTTGCCTCCCATGCTCTTGAAGCGCACAGAGTAATCAGCATCCCCTCCGCTTCGTTTTGTAGCCATGTCTCCCACCAACTCATAAACCCTTTTACCTATTACCATATTAGCACCTACACAAATATCATCCGGTCTATACCCGTCGTAGCATTCAAACCCTATTTCACGAAGCATGTTGAAGTGGGGTGTGTCGGTATCCGGTATAGTGGTCTTGATTACTCCCGCATAAAGATCATACGGATTAAGAGTGCTAACCAGATTACTGTGGTAGCCCTCTTCCGGTATGCAGTCGGCGTCCATCAAAACTGCTGCATCATAATACCGGCAAGTCATCACCATACGTAAGCCGATATTTCTCGCCGGGTACGGGTTTGGTTCCCGACCACCATAGCACAGGTGCAACCTCTGGATACGAGGCTGCGACATCTTGTTGAAAAATCTCAGCGCATCCAGGGCATCAGGACCGTTCACCATCACGTAGACATCGACTTCCCGGTCCAAAAAGTAACCGAGCAGTCCGCTATCCCGTAAACAAAATCCTAATTCGTCTGCCGATACTGGCAGAACTACGGCATACCTAGCCACTGATCAGAGCCTATGAACCAGCACTTTTCTCTGGATCGCATTCCTCTCTTTCCCGTCGACCACGCGGGAGACAAAAGAGGGAATGATCGACAGATAGATACCCTGTCTGGACAGGATGCCGTTGGCCGTTATCACGGCCTTCTCAGCCTGATTCCCGGCTCCTGCTCCAATGGATTCAATGATGCAGTCGTGACCATCCTTGGCTACGACATGAGCGATGGAGGCTCCGAGACGGTGGCAATCGGTCCCACCTGATACCCTGAGCACCTTCTCCTTACGCTCTTCTCTCTGCTCTTCTTCTGACATGGGAGTGAGTTCCTTGCTAAGATAGGGGTTCCATGGTGTCCCTATCTTGGCACCTCATCTCTCGTTTGTCAAGTCGTGTCCCTCCAAGGACTTGAGAACCTGTTTCATCGGCTCATCCAGGCCCTTGATTCGGCCCTTATTCACGTAAGCCATTGCAGTAACAGCAGCAGCGAACGCATGGGCTTGGTCCTCGTCACCGCAAAACCCGAATCTTCTGTTGACGATGTCAGCCACTTCATTCTTGTCTGTGTTCCCCTTTCCAGTAGCGAACTTCTTGATAGTGGTTATGTTCAGCCGGTAGAGCGGCAAGCCCATCTTGTGCAACTCCCACTCCAGGATACCTCCTAGCTCCTTCAACGGGGTATCCGCCGTATCGTTCGCATGGATAGCATAGTCCTCACGTACCACTATCAGTTTCTTGTATGAACGTGCTGCAACCCCGTGAGCCCAGATGAGGAAATCATTACGTATTTCCTTGATTATATAGTCAATACGTTTCATTCCTTTAAGTTTCTTCGTGGTTATGGTTGGACGAGTGAAGATAGCTCCATTCTCCGCCAAAGCAGCCCTGCCAAAACCTCTGAGACTCGGATCAAGCCCTACGAACATTCTTCCGTATTCCGGTTCTTCTGCGGATGCTCTCTGTCGAGCTAGTCCTGGTATCGATAGCATACGTATATGAGGATA
>WJJK01000386.1 GCA_014729705.1 Candidatus Altarchaeales archaeon
AAGACGACCAGAAACTTAAGGCGGTTGCCGCAACCATAACCTACCAAGACGAGTTGAGGGCGTTAGTCCGAGACGGGTTAATCGCAGGCGACACGCTGTATTTCGAATCCGGCAGCGACTTACTGCCGCTTGCGATGCTTTTGAGGGTAACCCCAATCAACAAACCCAAATCCAGGGAAACCGGTTGGGGCGATAAGCCGTCGAGGATGGCGGTTACCATGGTAAGTGAAGCCGAAATCAGAAACGGCTTAAACCTTCTTACAGCCTGTGGATTCGAAAATCCCTCAGACCTGCTGGGGGAAATGGTCGCCACAGCCCCCCTCTCCCGGGACATGGGAAATATTGTTGATATGGGGCCGACAACCACTGTGGGGGTTTCAATAAAGCAGAGATCGAGTGTGGGGTTCAGCGAAACCGAACCCATAGGCCGAAGCATAGGCCACCGGGGAAGCCAATATGAAAGCAGGTTGATCACAACCGAATACTTGGATGTCATCCCATGCCACAGCACCGACATGCTTGGGTTAGAGGAGTTGAGGTTAAGGCCTAAAACCGTGATATACAAGGGCTTGGAGCCGTGGGTATTCAGCTTTAATAAAAACAACCCTCTTGAACCCGACGCCCCCCAAATAAAAGACATGTATTCCACCTTAAACAACCACACAAACTTGATGGCACCCGACACAATAGTGCTTGTTTCCTCCCAAGATCCGGCGGTCTCAAGATACTTTAAGGAACACCCCGCATTCGAGGAAATGCAGCCCCCACCCCACGTGAATATAGCTCAAAGAAGCTATCCCGCGGGAGAGATATCCCCCCTATATGTTTCACCCACTTCAACCTCCGCTATAACCCGTATAGGCGACGTCGACTTAGTGAAGGACCCGGAACTACCCAACATATGTTTCCTGCCTCAAGGGAAATTCACGGTATTCAGGAGACGAGGGGAGGAGGTTTCAGCGAACCACCCCATTGAGGCTGCTGAAAACACGCTCACGCAAAACCGGGGTTCACAACAGTATTATGTACGGTTAAACCAGTTGATGGACCCGGATCACAGTAAAAAACACCCACTCCTACACCCCCCACATCAGAGCGAACCGATAAAGCAGGGTATATCAGATAAACCCCCTCTTCACGTGTTGCATGAGGAGATGAAAACCGAAGTCATGTTCCAGCAGGCGGTTGCATTGAAAACAGAGGGAGGCGGGGGAAAACAAAACACTGAACAAGAAATACTAAACCAACTTCAGCAACAGATCGAGGGCAGAGACGAGAAATCCATAGTAACCCAAGCCCTCAAAGAGTGTCCGCGTATGTGGATGCGCTACCGCAATCTCGTGAAAAGAAGGGGGCTGGCTTATGTGCGCCGCCACCGAAAAGGAGAGATTCAGGATCTACGGCACCAAATAATACTGCAAAAACTTTTATCCGAACAAATAATCGGAGACGCCCCCACACCCCCCGCCACACCACCCTATAGGCGGGAAATCGAGTCATACTCTTCAGGGGGAAAGCCAAAACCCCCCAAACTAAGCGAGAACCAAAGCCGACTCGAAGACCTAATGCAAGGCATTCAAGGCGAAGACAAACAACAAGAGGAGGAACAGGAACCCCCGAGGTCAACCAACATGTTAAGCAAGAAATGGCAGGAGGCTCTCAGGCGTTTCAGACCCCGAGACGGGGATTAAACTAAATTAATCCCAAAACATTTCTTTATATTCTCTGCTTGGTAGTATCACTATTTTTTTTCCTGATTGTGTTTTCTCGAAAAAACCCGAAGGCGTGTTCTCCTCTTCCTTGAAGATCATGGCAACCAATACGTCTTCGCCACTTTCCCCAGCGTATGCGGTCCCCTGTCTGATCTTTACATCCTCAAGTATTTCAATTAGCCTCAACCATTTAAGGTCGGTTTTAAGGTTAGTGTATACGACAGAGTATTGCCCTGGATGCTTTTTTTTGTATTCCCTCAACGCATCCCTAACCAAAAGATATCCCCTGTCCTTCGCATTATTCTGCTCCCACACGTATGTTAGGTGAAGGGGTGTCATAACCTTGAAGGCCTTGCTCTCAGGACCTGAAACCTTATGTCTGGGTATTAATTCGTGTATCAGGAAATACGATGAGCCGATGCTTAACACAACCAAAAACAATGTGATCTCCAAACTTTTTCCGCGTAGAAACCCGCAGACCCCAGTTAAAAGCTTCGAGTAATAAAGACACCCTAAAACGTTATAGGCTGAGAGAAACGGAATCAACCTAGTGACATACCTCTGCTCCCCCTTACCCACATACGAGATCAGAAAAAGCTCAAGGAAAACAATCAAGAAAGTCAAGTTCAAGGGGTTTAAGACTCCTTTTTTATTAAAATAGTAGATTAAACCCAGCAAACCGAAACAGAACGCAATCGGGGTGAAACACAGAACCACGTAACTTGGTATGAACTCAACCACGCCCTTGCTTAAAGTCGAATGTTCAACCAAAACCAGGTTACTGGTGCTGGAAAAAGCCTTCCTTAAAACAGATACGTTGGATGTTTGGATACCTCCTTCAACTACTGCGGCGTATAGGAAAAAATAAAGGCAGATGCAAACTATCCCCAGTAGGATAACCCCCGATAAACCTAATACCTTATCGTTGATGCCTTTTTGTCTATAGATTTTGATGGTTAATATGAGTAAAACCAGGAAAACAACAACTGATTCAAGCCTAAATAACACAGTTGATGCTAGGCTTAATAGGACCCCGCCGAGTATTCTCCTATCCCCTGATTGATGGTATTTATTTAGCAGATAAGTGAAGCCTATTAGGCTGGCGGCGTGCGGCGCGTCAGGCAGATACTGGAAACAATAATAACCCAGCAGGCTATTAAATGACGCAAGAAGACCCCCCAAGAAACCCAGTAAACGGTTTTGCGTTAAATCCGAAACCAAAAGATACGTGAAGATGAAAAGTATTATGTCAAACACAAAGGGAACCAACACATACTTATTCAATAAACCGGATTTAGCTAATAAGTAGGGTATGAAAATCATCACAGGCTTTTGTATATGGGAATAAATCCCTTGTTTTAGCTCCCCTGACCTGATGCCTT
>WJJK01000387.1 GCA_014729705.1 Candidatus Altarchaeales archaeon
AGATTGTTTGGCCATAGTAATATCCTTTCTTTGGCTGAATGAAACAATCCTGGGACATAGACATAGTTAGCCTATACCCTTGCGATTGCTTCACAAGGCCAAATGAAGGCATCATGCAACCGAGTGCGGGCCAGCCACATTTGTGGACTTAGGGCCGTTTACTCATCCGTTACGGACGGGCGTTGCATGGGCCATTAGCGCTTGAGGCTGTGCCGGGCCTCTCCACTAAGGATCTTCCGAAGCCAATGGCGACGACTACGGAAGAAACAAGCGTGGCCGAAATCGGCCTATGGTATGGAAGGCTTGAAAGCCATGTTGTGACCTGTCGCCCAAGCGTTAGTCGCGTATACTAGGGCCGGTCGGCTGCCATATCAGCCACGTTTACGATACTAGGGGAATTTGCCCCATATTGCAAGAAAAAAGTTTTGTTTTAAATCAATGACTTAGCCTAGGTATTATGGAAAATTCCTATCATCCGTAGACTGATTAAAGCTTGCTCCAACGCTTGTACCGCCGACGCTTAACAACGGTCTGTGTCTTGCGCTGGAATGGTGCAGATTGTAGACGATGACCGGGCGCATTGTCAGCTAGATGCTTGAATGCTTCCCAGTTGATGTTTGTATTTGATGTTGTTCTTTTCTTGTAATGACGCTGTTGTTTTTGTTTGGTCAATAGTTGTTCGTCTTTAGTTACTTTCTTAGTACTGTTGTCTTTCTTAGTGCTTTCGATCTTAGGGAACTTTGACTTTGGTCTGTTGTTAGAACGTCTTGCCATTGCTTCACCTATCGTTTGGAATTACTTTGAAAGCCCCGCCAGGTTCAGAGCTGAGATTGTCCCGGTTGAGATCCCTAAATTCTAGCTAGTCTGATGAGACACATGCAAAGATAAGAATATGTATATATTTCAATAACTTACACTGTCCCAACTGCCCTGATTCTACCACGATTCGTTACCCCATGCAATCGAGAACAAAACAAGAACAAAACATGAACATGATAATTATCTTGAGACTGACAGTCAGCGCCAGGATTGTCCGTATGCTGAAGATTAATCATCAGTGCAAGGATTGTCAGTATAATGATCATTATTTTTTTGATCTGTGTACGGATTGTCAGTGGACGGATAAAGGGGGCCAGGGGGGTTGCTTCACACACGAATCAAGAGAAAAAAATTACTAACAAAAATTATAAAAAAATTACTAACAAAAATTAGAAAAAAATTACTAACAAAAATTCAGTGAACCCGGGCACACAAGTTAGAACTGTATAAGTTATATAATATTATAATTATAACTATATCAACTTAGATCCTCTTAGTATGGTTAGTATCTAGTTAAACTTGTATAAGTTAAACTTATATAAGTTATAAGTATATATATAAATATATATAGTAGTCGAATCTCCATATAATAGTGATATATAATGATTTAAGAAACTCCCTATAGAAAAAAAGTTTAAAAAAAGTGAAAAAAATTTCCTAAAAATTGTCCCCTTGGGGGGAAATATGCCCTACTATGTAGAAGGGAAGAGAAAACCTTCAACACTGGTCTAACACGCCAGGTAAAACAAAGGAAAACTAGGAGGACTCAAGTTGATGTCAAAATTTAGAAACAATAACGGACAACTTTTAACCATGACTCTTCTCTTGGAATTGAGCAGAGACAAAGATCGAGCTTTGTATTCAATCTCCCGAGAAGGCGTTGAAGGTTATCCGAACTTGTTTCAAGCTTACATGGAAATGGAAGACTTCACGGAATACGAATTTGCCACAAGATTTTTTGAATCTTACCAACATTGGAAACGAATTTGTAAACAAGACTACTTTGCTCCAATCATTTCAGAATGGCGAGAAGAATTAGAATTGAAAGTAAAAGCGCGCAACTTAAAATCTCTAATCAATAAAGCTGAATCTGACTCTGGTGTTGCAAAATATCTCTTAGGAAACAGCTGGGTAGACAAGGCTCAGGAGAAAAACAAAGTTCCTAATCTCCGTGGAAGACCATCGAAAGAAGAAATTAAAAAACATCTAACTTTAATTACAAATGAAAATAAACAAATCGACGACGATTACGAAAGGATTAAACAAAGCTCATGAGTTGTTCAACTGGATTAATTAAAAAAGTAACAGACTCCTTCAGCCGTCCGGCTAATACCACAGCCTACACTGCTGGAGATCTTGTTGCTAACAATACCACTCCTGGAAGTGTTGTTCCTCTGACGTTCAATACTGGTCGTGGTGGTATTCGTATCAAGGGAGCGAGTATTACAAAAACTGATGAAACAGATGTATCAAATGCTGAATTTTCTCTTCATCTTTTTGGTTCGTCCCCCACCGTAGGAAATGGAGATAATGGTTCTTTGAGTTACGATTTCTCCGATAAATTCGCAGATATTGATTTTGCAACTATGGTTGCAGCCACGGATGTAGCATGGGCTATTTCCACTGGAACTGATTATAATTTCTACACGGCTGGTGGTAATCTTTATGGTCTTATCGAAGCAGATGCCGCATATGGACCTGCCTCAGGGGAAACCTTCTCGGTAACGCTGATCTTCGAAAGGACGTAACCCTTATGGCGATGTCTAGAAAGGAACAAGTCAAGTTAGTGGCTGAAAATGACCTAGAAGCCTTTATCAAACTTGTTCAACCTAAAAGAGTTCTAGGTAATTGCCATAGAGAATTGATTAGATGGTGGACAAGACAAGATGCACTTTCTCATCAATTAATTCTAATGCCACGAGATCATCAGAAATCAGCATTAGCCGCTTTCAGAGTAGCTTGGGAAATAACTAAAAATCCTGCAATCAGAATTCTTTATATTTCTGCTACTTCTAAACTAGCCGTTAAACAGTTAAAGTTCATTAAAGACATTCTAACTTCTGATATTTATCGTTTTTATTGGCCTGAAATGGTTAATGAAGAAGAATCAAAAAGAGAAAAATGGACGGAAACTGAAGTAGCTGTAGACCATCCAATGAGAAAAGCAGAGTCAGTCAGAGACCCTACGATTTTCACTGCTGGATTAACTACAACGATCACTGGCCTTCACTGTGATTTAGCTGTCCTAGACGACGTAGTAGTTGAAGATAATGCTTACTCAGAGGAAGGTCGTAATAGAGTAGAAACACAAGTATCTTACTTAGCTTCTATTACTGGTACAGATTCCAATGTTTGGGTTGTAGGAACAAGATACCATCCGTTAGATCTTTATGGTTCTATGATGGAAGCCTTTATTGAAACTTATGATGATGAAGGAAATTCTATAGAATCTGCTCCTCTCTATGAAGTTTATCAGAAAGAAGTAGAAGATCGGGGAGATGGAACAGGTAACTTCCTTTGGCCAAGACAACAGAGAATTGATGGTAAATGGTTTGGGTTTAATACTCAAGAGTTAGCTAAAAAGAAAGCTCAGTATTACGATAAAGGAAAGTTTAGAGCACAGTATTATAATGATCCTAATGATTATGGTACAGCGTCAATCTCAAGAGATATGTTCCAATACTATAATCGTTCTTCCGTAAAAGAAGATAATGGATTTGTTTATTATAAAGATCGTCGTCTAAATCTCTTTGCTGCTATGGACTTTGCTTATTCACTTTCTAAAAGAGCCGACTATACTTGTATTGTTGTTATTGGTGTTGATGCTTTTCATAATTATTATGTATTAGATATAGATAGATTTAAAACGAACCTTATTTCAGAATACTTCTCTCATCTTCTAGCGATGTATCAAAAGTGGGGTTTCAGAAAAATTAGGTTAGAAGTAACAGCAGCACAAAGTATGATCGTAAAAGACTTAGAAGAGAATTATATTCGTACTCATGGTCTTGCATTATCAGTAGATCCTAATTCTCCAAGAGCTAAGACTAAAGAAGAAAGAATCGAAGCTGCACTACAACCTAAATATGCTAACAAACAGATGTGGCATTTTATTGGTGGTAACTGTGATCTCTTAGAAGAAGAGCTTCTCCTACAGAAACCGCCTCACGACGACTTAAAAGACTGTTTGACTTCAGCTATAGAAATTTCAGTCGCCCCAGCTAGAATGGGTGGAGGTAAAAATAAAATAGTAAAAGACGAACTCTTCCATCCTAGATTTGGAGGAATCTACTAAATGAAAGTTTTGGTAGCATGTGAATTCTCTGGTATTGTCAGAGATGCTTTTATTGAAAAGGGTCATAAAGCAATATCTTGTGATTTTCTTGATACTGAGACAGAGGGACCACACTACAAGGGAGATGTGAGAAGTATAATAAACAATGATTTTGATTTATTGATTGCTCATCCTCCTTGTCAACATCTAGCAGTTTCTGGTGCTCGTTGGTTTAAAGACAAACAAGAAGAACAAAAAGAAGCCTTAGAATTTGTTAAAGTGTTATTAGAGTGTAATATAAATAAGATTTGTTTAGAGAACCCTGTTTCAATTATATCTACTAAAATAAGAAAACCTGATCAAATAATTCAACCTTGGATGTTTGGGCATAGTGATCAAAAAACAACGTGTCTTTGGTTAAAGAATCTACCACTATTAGAACCTACAGACATCGTAGAAACTAGAGATAAGAACGCAATACTAAAACATTCACCATCAGAACATAGAGCTAAAGACAGATCGAGAACTTATAAGGGTATAGCCCGAGCAATGGCAGAACAATGGAGCATTTAATTGGTTAATACGATAGTTATAGAAGAAAGTGTGTTAGACCCAGATCAGGTAGCTAGAACTATCTCTGATGACTATATCACATGGGAGATGTACAGACAACAGAAAGTTCAAGATTGGGAAGAGATCCAAGAGTATATTTTTGCTACGGATACTACCCAGACGACTAACTCTAAGCTTCCATGGTCTAACAAAACCACTATGCCCAAGCTCTGTCAGATCAGAGACAATCTATTCGCTAATTATATGGCAACCATGTTCCCTAAGAGAAAGTGGCTTCTCTGGCAGGGTGAAACTCCAGACGATGAGGATACCCAGAAGCGTAAGACCATTGA
>WJJK01000388.1 GCA_014729705.1 Candidatus Altarchaeales archaeon
ATAGGATACAAATCTGATAGAATATTAAATCCTAAAAGGATATTAACCGGTGGAGGAGTGGCTGAGTGGTCGAAAGCGGCGGTCTTGAAAACCGTTGTGGGGCAACCCACCGTGGGTTCGAATCCTACCTCCTCCGCCAGATATATTTCAGGAGCTTTCGGTAAGCCCTGTTAATCATAGACTTGAGCCGCAAGCTCTTTAGAGATAAGGAGTATGCGGCTTTTTTGTGTCTGCTGCCGGTTGTCACTGTTTGTTTCTGGTGGAGTCCAAAACGTGTATAGATCGGAAAAGTAAGACCAGTTTGAGTATAGACGAAATGAAGTTGCATATTTAAGATTAAGTTATATAATGATGAATAGAGAGGTGTTTAATTATGGAAGATCTTACATGGCAACAAGCTGTTGAAACCGTTGAACCACATGTTGTAAAAATATTAACTCCTAGAGGTTCAGGGACTGGTTTCCTTTGCGTATATGCCAGGAACAAGGAACTTTGTGGTATTGCTACTGCTGCCCACGTTATAAGTCACTCCCATCAGTGGGAAGAGCCCATTCGAATAAAACACTATGTTTCTGGCAAGACTGTGCTTTTGAGAGAACGGGATAGAGCCATTTACATTAATACCAACTTAGATACTGCAGTAATTCTTTTTGTAAAAGGAGAGCTTCCCTTACCTTCAGAAACTCTAAAATTTATACCAGAAAAAAAACATCTTAGAATTGGGAATACAATTGGTTGGGTAGGATTTCCAGCAGTGTCTCCCGAAAACTTGTGCTTTTTTACAGGAGCCGCTAGTTGTTGGCTCGAGAAGGGTCGTACTTATTTGGTGGATGGTGTAGCTATTAACGGTGTTAGTGGGGGGCCAGCTTTTCGCGCTACTAGTAAAGGTGTTAAAGTTATCGGTTCGGTTTCAGCGTACTTGCCTAATCGTGCAGTAGGTACGCCTTTGCCAGGGCTATCAATGATAAGTGACGTTGAGCATTATCAGCTAGTTATAAAAAAGTTTAAAGATTTGGATGAAGCCAGAAAAAAAGAAACCCCGCCAGAAGAAGTAGCAGAAAACAAAAACACAGAAGAAGGCTCTTCGGATAAATAAATTAGATTCTAAATAAGTGTTCGGTCTTCTTGCTCATATCCATTACCTGATGATTTATTCTCCGCCCGTGTAAAGCCATAGCGATCCTTCCAAAGTTCGGAGGCAGTACTTGTCTTACTCTGTTGTGATGACCTCTCCTGGGAGCCATTACACGCCTGTTTGATCTATTTGGTATGGTGTCGGGTATAAGATATTCTTTCATGTTCTCTCCTGTGGAGGCCAGATGATTTGTTCTGGAAGCCATAGCAAGATTCACACTTGCTCGAATAGGCCTACTTATATGTTCCTGCCAGAGTCGTTCACGAGCATTAGATAATAGACACACTGTCCCGTGACATCGTAAGTGTAAGATATATGTTTGTGAACACCACATGCTGATGAGGTGACTGTCGTCACTACCATCTGTAACACGCATCTCTCAATTCTTCTCTTCTCCTCTTCGTCTTACACTTATATAAGAACGGAGAAAAACGGGAAATTTATAAAAACCGTGAGAGCATAATCAAGCAGTGTAAACCCCGAGCTATTAGCAGCAAAATATTCTGAAAAAATTCCTGAGGGCTTATATAGTTTTTGCATAGTCGAGGTAATTTTCTTTCGTGCCCCAGGTGCCTTTCTGGAGGTTCCCTCCTTTTCTCGAGGTAAAGCAATATATGAATCAACAATAAGTGAACAAGTTGGATTCACAAACTCGAACGAAAGGAGGAGACATGAAACTCAAGGTCATGACAGGAAAGGTGCTAGTAGTCGCTTTTTTGACGCCCAAACGCCCAAGGAATAAGGGCTCTGAGTGCAGGTTTAATAAAGGCCATTTTTATGATATAATATTAGTGAAGCTGAGGAAGTTACTCGGTTATACATCTGAAAAATCACGCCGATAGAGATCGTTGTCATATTTGATCTCACCTTTACTGCAGATGCACGAGATCCAACCTTTTTTGTGCGAAGCAGATATTTAAACCATTTCATTAGAACTAGTTGACTGTGGTTGCTTATGTTTTGCATCCACGCAAGGCTTTGGTATGCCCATAAACGTGGGCTTACAGAGATATTATAAATTCTTAGCCAATAGCCAAAGGGGGAAGTGTGTTTGTACGTTCAACAGGGAGAAGTAAGATGAAGAAATATTTAACCCCCGGAGAAGTCTGTGAGATGTTCCAGATAAAGCTGTCGAAGCTGTACAGGATGTCATCACAACATAGGATCCCGCATCTGAAGATCGGGAATGAATTAAGATTTGATCTCGAAGAACTGAAGAGGTTCTTCGGACGGAAAGATTATAGGGAGGTTCTAGCATGAGAAGAAAAAAACTCAACGTTATTAGACGCCCCGGATGTAAGGACTGGTATATCCGACCGAGGATAAACGGAAAAAGTGAGTGGATACGTCTCTCCGATAATAAAGCCGAGTCGGAAAGACTTGCCCGTAATTATGAGAGAAGTAGAATGCTTAAACGTGTGGAAGGATTTAATCCGCATGCTGAGATAGGACTCGTTATAGATCGGTACTTGAGGGATAAGAAGATTACGTTAACGACAAAAAAATCAATACAGAGATACGAGGTCGTTATACGGAAGTTCCAGGAATTCCTTGAGAGGTACGCCATTAGAAACGTCTCCGAGGTTAAGCCAGAGATGATAAGTGATTATTTGAATTGGCGGGAAGAAGAAGTAGCAGACAGAACGTGGAACATAGAAAGGATAGTTCTCTCCAACTTCTTTAAGTTCTGCATGAACCATGAGTGGGTTCTCAAGAATCCCGTGAAGAAGATACCGATGAAGAACGTTATTACATCTGAGCCAGAACACCTGAACGAAGCGGAAGCCAGGAAACTTTTGGAGTACATGAAGAGCAAGTGTTATGATGTGCCGTATTATGAGCTTATAGCGACTCTGCTGCATACGGGTATGAGGCTCAATGAGGCCTGTTACCTGACCAAACGAGACATAGATCTTAAGCGGTGGCAGATAATAGTAAGAGAAAAAGTTATAGACGGCAAGGTTTGGGCGGCGAAAACAAAAGAGAGACGGCATATCCCCATCCCATTAGAGATAAGAGGGATCGTCAGACAGCTTATGAAGGCACCTGGAGAGTTCCTGTTCCAGAACACGAACGGTAGGCCGATGAAGGATAGGAAAGTTCTCGAACGGTTGCAGGTAGCCTGTAAAAAGGCTGGTGTTACAAGGGTTCACGTTCATTCGCTGAGACATACGTTCACATCCATGTCGATGGAGAGAGGGATAGATCCCCGGATTACACAGAAGATCCTGGGGCATAAGTCCAGTGCTATGACCGACAGGTACACGCACATGAGACCTGAGTTCCTGGGTAAGGTTATGGAGAGCTTTGGATATACACAGCCCATAGCAAATGACGAAAAATCGCCTGATAGAGGCTGAAATGAGTATAGCTGTGAGTTGACACAAGCCGTAAACACAGGCAGATAAAGCACTCGGAACAAAGGGGGCGTAGGTTACAATACTCTACGCCCTCTCAGTTTTTTATTATCCTAAAAGCATGGTATAATTATTCTGTTGTAAATTTTTAAGGTACTCAATATGAATGAATTAAGACCCAATGCTGCTGAAAAAGACTTTTTAAGGATCGCATATAATCGTTTTTATGATATTTTTGAGGAATCCATAGAAGACTCTTTTTGGAGTGAAGATGCGTGGTATAGATTATCGAAGATTAAAGACGCATTTGGGATATATTCGGAGCTTTTAAATTATGAACCGATAAAGGTGGCGATTGAACATATTAGGGATAGCAGGCCACCGATGGAAGCAGAGATTGGTAGCGAACTGTTTAAGTGTATTAGAAATGTTATGATACATATGCCTTTTTTTGATAGATGGGATGATATCTGGATAACTAAAAATATTATTAATTGGTATAAGGAGGGACAGTCTATTGATAGGTTTCTTAAGAAATATGAA
>WJJK01000389.1 GCA_014729705.1 Candidatus Altarchaeales archaeon
CATACAACCTACACCGAACCAACAAACTAATAAAAACCCTTTACCAAAGGGTTTCTACAAAGCTGATAATCTAATTAATCCCTTTTTGTTGATTTTCTCATAAAACCAGATTCCACCAAACATGGGCGAATCTCGAGTTTCCCTAATTTGAAACTCCTCTTGTCTTAATTCCGAGATGACTTCATCACGTAATATAGAATTACGGGATGCATTATTTGTTGATCTAACCTGTACCCTAACATCAAGCCAATCCGAATCCCTTAAATTATAATCAAGATGCTCGCCAATTTTTTCCAAATTAACATCTTTCCCCCCACTATCGCTTATATCCGCCGAAATACATCCAGAGAGTAAACAAAACAGGACCACAGCCAACAGAAACAATAAATTTTTCATTCCCATAACCCATTAACAATATGCCAAGAAAAATCCTGATTCTAAAATAACACTTAAAGCCCTATCTCCCGCTGATACCTTTCCCACTCCAACCTTTCCTGTTTCTCAATTTCCCTTAAATCTTCTTGCTCTTTCTGGGTTTGGTGCTTTCTTCTGATCCTACCGCTTGTGACTATTGAGTCCCATTCTTCCGCTACCTTCCTCAAGAATGTTACCCAAGGGAGGCCTGATTCCTGACAAGGCTAGGACCAACGTCAAGACTTTGAATACCTGTTTCTGATTATGCTACACAATGTAGTAAAGCCCTACTGAAACAAGGAAGAATACTACAGACTGTAACAAAATAAGAAGTCATGGGGATTATGGTAGGTATTTTTTCTTTGTGATGTAGGCTGCCCCAATTACTAAGCCCAGTGTTAAAATTGCTCCGAGTTGAGTTGTGTGTGATTCCAGCCCTATCGCGAGTCCAGTGGGCGTGTCTCCGCCGGATAATTCTTGTATTGTTGTCGTGGGCCGTGGTTGGGGTGGGATTGTTGTAGGCGGCTCTGTGGACGTCGTGGTAGCCTTAACGGTCGTTGTAGTGAGTTTAGTGGTTGTCGTCTCCTTAATCGTTGTTGAAGTGGGGACCGTGCTTGTCGTCTCGATTGTAGCCTTGGGTTTGGCATAATTCACATTATAACTTGAGCCTCTAATGCTACCTCCCCCAGATGATGAAGCCAGGGTCGTGGAAGTCGTCGAGGTTGATGTAGTCGAAGTCGTTGAAGTGGTTGTAGTCGTGGGTGGTTCTTCGTTACTTACTTTACTTGAGGCGGCTTGGGTGATAATGATTAATCTCCGTGTGGTGTTGTTTCCATCGTCAATTGTTACTATTCCCTGGTTTCCGGGGATGACGTTTATCTCGGGTTGTAGGGTTAGCGCGTATTCACCTGTTTTAGGGTTGTACTCGCATCCGGGGCATCCGGGGTAGGCTATTGTTTGGCTGTTTATTTCCAGGGTTATTGTTATTGTTGTTGGGTGGCTTCCGTCTGGGTATTCAATGGTTCCATGTATCAGGTGCGGCATTCCAGGTGCTGCGGGAGTATTAAATGCTAGGAGGATGAGGAGTATTCCCGAGAACAGGATGGTTTTCTTATTCATTCTCAACCTCTTTTTCATACAGGAATCCCCCGCTTAGGTAGGTTGTAGGATATACTTGTTCCGTGGGCTGGCACAGGTTTAGGGAGGTTATCTGGCTGTTTTCCCACTGGATTGTGCCCCGGCTTCCGCCTTCAGGGAGCCAAAGAATCCCGTCTTCAGGATTATTAATAGTCCAGAGGGGTGTGAAGCCGTCTTTTAGGTCTGCGTCTTTTACTGCGTAAATCCCCATGCTCATTTGTTCTCCGTTGCTAGCGTTCCAGTGGCGGTCGTACATGTCCACGATCAGTGATTCTTCGGCATGGTTTTTGAATTCAATCAGGACATCGTCATAGTCTCCGTCGAAGTTCAGGTCAACGCCCTGTGTCGTTGAGGCAAGAAGGAGGTCAGGGTAGTATGATCTAGAGGCCTCATCCAGCATTTTTATTGTGAGGCTCACGTTTCCGTTGTCGTAGACGTTATAGGGATGTTCATGCATTGAGGGAAGGATGTCTATTGCTTCATTGTTTACTTCTGAAGGTATGGGAGAGTCCAAGAAATACATGTAGTCTCCTATAACCCAGGTATAGCCACCCGCGAAAGTGGTTGTAGCGGCATAGACTTGTGATTTCGCTGGATCAGCATCCAGATAGTCTGATACTTGGATGTAATCCATTGACTCATCGGCTTGCGTGCGGGGGTAAATGTATATCCGGTCCACCCCGCTTGTTACAGCGGATAAAGTTATTTGATGTGTTGTGGGGTAGGGCAAATCGATGAATTCAACTTGCACGTCATCTTCAGCTACATTTTGGTCTGAAATACCGTGGAATTCGTATATTTTTCCATTTGCGATGAATATTTCCCCGCCCTCAAACGGCCCCTGGTCAACGTATGCCAGATTCACGTAGGAGTCGCTATTCGGATACAGTTCGCCAGTGCTAAATGGGAGCCTTAAGCGGTTATTCTCGTCCACAGTTACGCCCCCGAATCCCATGATGCACTTGCTTTCAGTGTATCGGTCATTCAATAAGCCTGCAAACGTGAACCGGTGGTTGAGGGGGAATTCTATCGACTCTCCAACGCTTAGGTAGTCTGTTCCCCCGCGTTTAGTGATTGTTATGTTCTTCAACACCTGCCCATACGCCCCCTTGTACTCTTCTATGCCCACTTCGTCTAGTACGCCAGGTGAGGAGGGGTATAGCCCGTCTGACAACTCCACCCGCCACCCGTCTTTAACCTCTCCGTTGATAACCACCTCTTTCCCATCCTGCAATACGGCCTCGTTTGTTGTGTCGTATATCCTCAATTGTGCCGTTATTTCCCCTCCGCTATCCTCTGCAATAATCCCCAGTATTTCTATGTCGTCAACAATAGCGTTGGAATTCCTGGACACTTGAGCCGGGACTATGCTTCCATCGGGCTTCTCGACGTCAAGGACGAGTCCTGCCACATTAAGGTCCGCGGAGTAAACGATGTGGTCGACTCTGAATCTATAGCCCATGTATTGCTGGCTAAAACCAGTGCTTGATGCCTCCAGATATTTGCCTTTAACCAACCGTATTCCCAGGCCATTTTTAAAGATGTCCTTGACGTAGTACTCTTCGCCGAAGAATATCATCTTTCCCCTCCACTTTAAGTCTATCTCAGTGGATTTACTGTCGTCGGAGTAGATGGCATCAATCGGAAGCTCGTCGGCGTCCAAGACGTAGCTGAGGCTGCTGCTAGGAGTCTTCAGAATCAGTTCCTCTGAATCGGTTTTGCCTAGTCCCTCCTCAAACCACTTGAGATTATCATACGAAATCCCTATATGCTCCTCCTGGGTATGGCTGGGATACTCATATATGTGTTGAGGGGTATAGTTTGTCCCCAAAAAACTTATGATATTCAGATAAGTCCCCTTCTGCCCAAAATAATACTTCGTATAGTTCAGGAAGTCCAGCCCATCTGATTTTTTATAGAACCTGTTGCTTAATTCGCCGTTGTCCTGCTCGTATAGCACGTAGGTGCTGAGGGGCAATGAAACCCCTACGGGTGCATACAGGAAGTAGCCTTTGTCGGTTTGAAGGTTGAAGCGGTCCCGGCTCGTATCATCCTCATATTGGACGTAATACGCATCCCCCTCTTCACGCCTAAGATCGGCTATGTAGAGGGGCCCGACGGTTTTATCCAGAAAATATGATGACGTGAGGGGGTAGGGATTGATGTAATCAATTAAATTCCATCCCGCATTAAGCTGGACCTGCTCGTCTAATGCGCGTGTGCCGAACAGGTAGAGTTCACCGGGCTCATTGCAGTGAACCAGGTAGCCTTTTCCTGTTTCAAGCGGGAAATCCATGACGCTCAAGCCTGCCGAGTAAACCTGGAAATATTCCTGGGAACCGTTATTCACATATCCTGCTATTGAATCGCATCCGCATTGCCTCAGTATCTCCGAGGCATTGTGTTCCTCGGATAATGAGTATCCGATTAAATTCCAGCCTTCCTCAAGATTGTGGTGGCTGACGAGTGGTTCCAACTGGATTAACCCCAAGTCCGTCTCGGTCGAACTGTTGTCCAATTCAAAGACGATAATCTTGCCCTCATATTGGGAGTAGTTGCTTCCCTTGACGTAAAGAAACATGGTATCGCCGTCCTCGAAACAGGAATCAAGGGGAGCCACGCTTGTATGAAACCAAAAATATCCTGAAAAATACCTATAATGACCTCCCGCACTGCCGTCCGCGTAAAGCGTAAAATTCTTGTCTTTGTTGTACAGGATTACACTGGCTTCTCCAGGAATTTTCCCGTCCATGGATTCAATAGTACCCACTACGTCATGCCGCGGGCAATGAGGGTCTGCTAGGACATAACCGCTCAAAATGAGAAGCAGTATCAATAACACCGACCGTTTCACAGCCCCCCACCAAGACCACCTTTTAAACATTGTTCATATAGGGATTTTTCGACTTAAAAACAAGATAAAACACCAAAAACAGCAAGATAATCCCGTATATCCACGCTCTTCCACCTTAAAACAAGGGATACAAGACACAGCCAAATCCATATATCGCCCATTAACACTTGAATCCATTATAGTTCACGTTAACGTTAAAACTGCGTCATCCATCTTGAGTCCACCTTTATCCATATTTAGGCTCCCGGATACCGAGGTGGAAAGCTCACCCCAAAACAAGGTACTGTCTTCTATATTCAGGTCTCCGGAAACAGTCGAACCATTAAACCACACAGCAGTATAACTATCCACATCCCAGTCACCCGAACCCCCATAACAATCACCAGTACAACCCTCACTAATCTTCCTAAGGGTCACTGGAACCGTTTTTACAGATTCATCCGGGTCATTGGAATAGATTTTTAAATCGCCTGTCTCTGTTCCAATAGCTATCTGCTCCTCATCAACTGTTACGAGGACTTCCTTCGTGGTACTCGGAACCAAAGTAAAACTTGTTGGCGTGATACCCACAATCCAAGCTTCCGATGAGTTAATGTTGGTTACCGTAAGATTTGCATCACCATCATTTTCTATCTCAAGAACCTGACTCCTTAAAGCCATTAAAGTAGCATTATACAAATCAATACGGGGAAATGTCAGACTAGTATTAACGTCGTACACCGGCTTACCAGTCTCGGTAAGGATATACTTCAACTGATCTGGAGTAAAATCAGGGTTAATCTGCCTCAAGATTGCTGCCCCAGCCGCAACTACAGGTGTTGCAAGTGAGGTTCCGTATTTTCCAGTTGTTAAGTCATGTGGATAAAATCCTGTTGTGGTGATTAAGGAGCCCGGAGCCAACAGGTCCAGATTTTCCCCTCTATTCGTAAAACATGTAATCATATCCGCAACAGTATCATTATCATAACAATTGGATGGAGGGTAGTCAACATCTCCAAATGCTGCAGAATACACTGCACCAACAGCAGTTACATTTTCTTCACATGAAGGATAGTTTACACCATCCGTAGCACCCAAATTGCCTGAAGCAACCGCAATAAAAATACCTTCCCCATAAGCCTGATTGATTTCAGTTCGTATTGCACTTGGACAATTACCACTCCCATAGCTGGAAAAATTACCTTGGCTTAAACTTATTATGGTCGCATTATAATTAGTTCTGCACATGTCAATGGCTTGACCAATAACCCCTATTGTAGTATTTGAAGATTTATTCTTGACTTTTATCGCAATTATCTCAGCATCAGGTGCAATGCCTTTATAATCATCATCACTGGATATTATCATTCCAGTAACCCAGGTACCATGACCATCATCATCCTCTGAATCATTATCATCCATTACAAGATCATATCCATCAACGATGGGACAACCCGCCTCCCCCACCTGACTACAATTCCCTAGATATTTATGAGAATAATTCACCCCGGTATCAATAACGCAGATTCGTTGGCCAAGGCCAGTATAGTTTAAATTCCATGCATATGAAGAATTAATTAAGGCCGCTGTATTGTCCAAGTGAGAATAAACTTCAAAATTGTAGTATATCCGGCGAACTCGGTTATCGTCTATTAATTTTTCAAGACCACTACTGCTCATCGGGCCAAAGAACCATAATCCCGAGGTCGAAGCCCAATAAATCTTCATGTCCTCGGTAGATAAAATTGAGAGTACTTCCGTTTGCTGAATTCGGTTTATGCGTGCTTTTTCTTCCATAATTCTATGTTTTTCATTTTGAGAAAGCTGAGGGGAATAAGTCAGATTATCAGCTTGATAAAGTTCTACAATGACTTCTACCTCAGGTTGAGTCTTAAACTTATTTAAGACAGTGTTCTCTACGTTAGCTGATGAAACATTGATAACCAAGACCAAGATACAAAGAATTAATAGAAAAGAATTTCTCATCTAGAAACACCCCTCGGTGTATCTAAGATTTCCTTTTCAATGACTCTTCCAAGGAAGGGTTTGAATATGAGTGTAGTATTTACTTGAATCCGAGGGATTTTCCAGCAGAGGGTGACATAATCATTATTCGTTAAAAGGTCAGGCTTGGAATTATTAGTTTTTTGGTGATATTGCACGTAAAATAATTTTGTGTCATTAATAAGCTCTGGAGTGCAGTTTTTTTCGCCACCATACGTGAGACTATAATCAAGTAAATTCTGATTTTTAATATCAATCTCTGAGCGATTAAGTCTAATCGGCGTTATACCCTCATGAACAAAGACTTTCCCTTTAGCTGTAAAATAGAGGCTTCCATCACCCGCCACTGAATAATTAAACGAATCTAGATCGAGTCTATTTTCATGAGTTTCCGCAAAACCAATTATATCCCCGATATTTTCAGCTTCCAATGTTGTTGTGGTTATACTGCCGGGTTGATTTTCTATACAACCAAGTAATAGCAGCAATCCCCCAAGGAAAATCATCAGACGTCTCAAGACTCTCCACCCCCATTAATAGAGAATTCTTTGGTTGTTGTCGAGCCTACGCGAGGTATTATTCTTAGGAGGTTTTTTTCTTGTTTTATTGTAGATTTCCAGCAGATTTGAGCATATGCATTACCCTGGATATAGTAACTTCCTTTAGGGCTTGTTTCATTAATTGAGGAGATGTAGTAGTTTTGGTCAGATGAATCAAGAGTGCTGCAATTGCCGAATCCTCCAAGGGCATACACAATGTCTTCTCTAGAATCTAGTATAATTACGGTTGTGTTTAGATTAAGAGGACTGCCACTATCACTTGAACTAATCCCCAGAGAAAATAGGTAGATGTCAGGAGTCTCTTTTGAAAAATTCATTGAATGGATTATATAAGATGTTGGAACACCCTCAGTTGGAACTAAACCTATCGGACTGTCTAAATTAACCGCTATAATACGTTCATCAATAATTAATTTCTTCAACCCATTTTTAGTTATAGCTCCCGCAAACCACTTGCCAGTAATTGACTCGGAGGAAATACTAATATCATCACCCAACAAATCTTTTAAAACGTTATCTTGTTGAATTAAGTTACTCCCTTTTTGTCCTAAGTCCTTCAAATTAATGATTACATTTACTCTATCACGTTTTTGGAATTCCCTAAAAACGTTATCCTCAATTTTAGAAGTATTATGGAGTACTCGGAATGGAGATGAAGATGCGTTTTCACAATGGATATAAACAGGCTGACAGCCTAATGCCATACACTGATACGAGATTGCTCTACAGTATTCTGTCTTGATACATTGGGCTTCATCTAACTCTTCACATCTTGTTGTTTGACGCTCAGTAATATGTGATTGAATACACCCAAGCAACAGAAATATGCCGAGTAGGATGAAGATTATTTCTTTCACCCTACGTACCTCTCAAATGTTAGGCTTGTGGGGTTTATGTTGATGTCTGGTGCTAGGGTGGTTGTGGTAGTTGTTGTGGTTGTGGTTGTTACGCAGCCTACGCCTTCGGTACAGCCATAGCTACAGCTTGTTGAAGTGGTCCAGGTAGTGTCTCCCTGGCAGGTTTTGTGGTAGCTGCCGTCGGTAGCGCAGTGTAGTAGGCCGCTACTGTAGTTGGCTCCATTGTGCACGCACATGCTGTTGTAAGTACAGTAGGCTCCCGACCCGTCGAAGTCATCTTCCTGGCAGTTATTGTTGGGGCAGGCGTAATCATCTTCGTCACCAACAGCGATATCCTCACAAGCATCCCCGTAGTCTAAATCTAAATCACATATATCAGGTACATCATCTTTGCAGTATTCAGTGGGGGGGCATTCAGTATAATCATCACATTCAAAATAGTATTCAAGTTCAAGGTTGCTTTCACTCATCTCAAAAGAGTAAGTACAATTAGGGTCTTCATCTGCTTCTGTTGCAGGATAAATGTCAAGTTTAAAGGCAAAATAATCGTCAGTATCACCCATCCGGTCTTCGAGAAGAGAGGTAACTGTGTCGTATTCTTTGGTACTCCCATAACAGGTGTCATCATCCATCATTGTCCGTATGTAGCTTATCTCCTGATCGTCAGGATGGTCAGAACAATCATCACTTGAACTGAATTCTTCAATGTGATACAATTTTATACTGGCATCAGAGGGCATGAAACTATTACATGAACAGCTACCTTGTGTCCAGAGTTTGGCCTGGTATAATGAACCTCCATAGTCATAGAGGTCATCTATGTCAAACTCGAATAAACTTTTTCTAACTGGGTGCTCGCTTGTCACACCACTGCTACAACCTTCGTCAACATCAAATAAAATGTCGTTGGCGTACTCATATATTCTGTAACAGTCGTCCGTGTCGCTTGAGCAGTTCTCCCAATTTTCCCAATTTACATGGACTCCATCGTTGTCGTTCCATTCGATTGTTGGATCAATCACTACAGGAAAATCCAATTCTTCATCTATAGGGGGGATGTTTAATCGAAGGAACAAATTGTCGGCGTGTTCCTCCAACGTATATGTCAGACCAACGATAGTTCCAGATGAATCATTTAAGAAAGGCGCATTTATCGTGTAGAATTCATTGATGAGATAAAGTTTATGAGGTTCTTTATTCCGTATGAAGCGTATATCCTCGCTTGTTGTGGCTTGACTCTTATCCCATAGTGTTTCCCCATCCAGGCTTACTACTGTTCTGTCTGATGGTTTCAGGTAAAACTCCAAAGCCATAGTGCCTGAACCAAATCCAGCGTCAACGGCGGCCTGCTCATCCTCGAAAATAATGGATTCCTTAAGCTGAGTATCATCTAAAACATATTTTAGATTAATGCCCTCTCCAAAAACATCCTTATACTCCAAGGTATCCCCGGAATAAACCGAGTCAATAAGAGATGGCTCCAGAGACTTCCCGCCACCTACTAATTGTTTTAACTCAATTTCCAGGGGAGTGTCATGGGCCGTGAACTCCACAGACAATCCATCACCGTTAGGGGCAAGGGAAACCGAATACTTCCCAGTACTGCCCACGAGTGTGTCGCCGGATTTTTCAGTGAAAACACCAACTCTTTCCAACTCAGATTCACTTATAATCTCTTCTGTACCGCTTGTAGTTGAAGCTAATGTTATAGTGGAAAAGGTCTCTTCAACGCCTGGCGTGGTGGAGGCTAATGAGGGGGATAATGCTTGCGTTAAAACCAGGATGGTGAAGATAATGAAGGTGTAAAGAAGGGGTGATGATAATCTTTGCATGCCTGAATTCATTCGCAAAACAACCAGCCTCCAGTTAATCTACTCGAAGTGAATGTATTTAATGCTTTGTTTAAACATTTTTTCAAAGACAGAAACTAGTTTATCACCCAGTCTGGTATCCCTGTTCTCTCTTATATCTTTCCCATTCTAGGCGTTCTTGTTTTTCGATTTCTCGTAGGTCTTCTTTATCTTTTGTTCGGCGTGTTTTCGCCGGATTCGTCCTGTTGTGGCTAGGGCTTCCCATTCATCGGCTATTTTCCGTAGGAAGCTGCTGAATTGTAGGTTGTCTGTGGCGTATG
>WJJK01000390.1 GCA_014729705.1 Candidatus Altarchaeales archaeon
GTTACAAACAATATACTGAGAAACATCGGCGGATGCGGGGTGTGCATTAACTCCTCCAACGTGGTGGTCGAAAAAAACGATATTATGAAGGCCGGCCACGAGTTGATATTGGTTAAAGACGGCAACCCCTTGATTGCGGGAAACCGGTTGGGCCCCAACAGCTGGCATAAAAGCATTACGGTGGAGGGGGGTGTGCCGATTATTGAGCGCAATAAATTCGAGAACGCGGGCGTTTTGAAGTATACGGATCCCGACGGGCGGGGGGACGGCGTCATAAGAAACAACGTCTTCGACTCCAACAGCAAACTGGATGTGGGTTGCTCCAGCCCCGCCTTCGCCTACAACAACTTCTACGGCCTGGTTTTGGTGGGTAAAAACTGCGTCAAAAAAACCTTTAAGGCGCAAAACAATTTCTGGGGGACGGGAGACAAAAAAATCATTGAAGAGAGGGTTGTTGACGCGCGATACGACCCGGATTACAGGCGGGTGGTTTATGAGCCCCCCCTGACCTCAAAAGTCGTGGTGGAATAAATATAACTGCTTGTTTACCCTAATTATTTTTCAGCAGACTATGGATGAGGTAGGTTTTTTAACCGGCAGCGTGCAGCCCACGGACTTCCGTTTGAAGTTGACGGATAAGTCGGTGGGGTACGGCACCTTCATCAAGGTTAAACACGATGTCTACGGTTGGGTGTTGGCTCGCGTGGAATCCCTTAAAACCGATTTAGACGACTTCGACGAGGAGAAGACTATAGCTAAGGCGCGTACAATCGGGTATTTCGAGGATGGACAGGTTTTGTCTCCTAAAACCCCGTTCACTCCGTCGGAGAAGGCGTATCTCGCAGACAAAAAAATCATAAGCCAGGTGTTGGGTCTTGATCAAAGCAAGGAGGGAAGCATTTACCTGGGTTTCCTTGAGAACCACGACATCCCGGTGTATCTGGATGTGGGGAAGACCATCGGCAAGCATGTGAGTGTGTTGGCTAAGACGGGGGCGGGTAAAAGCTATACCGTGGCGGTGATCCTTGAGGAGTTGTTGAAAAACAAGGTGCCTGTGGTTATCATCGACCCCCACGGGGAGTACAGCAGTTTATGTGTGGAAAACGACGACTACGATAACATGGTGAAGTATAACGTGCAGGTGAGAAGTTATATGGAGCAGATAGTTGAGTACGCAACCGACACCGACATTAATCCCGCTGCCAAGAAATTCAATCTGCACGCGAACTTCACGATGGAGGAGCTTTTGGATTTAATCCCAATCCGGTTGACTGACAAACAAAAAAGCGTGCTCTACACCGCCTTACAGGATATGGATGAGGATTACAGTCTAAGCGAGTTGATTGAACGCATTGAGGAGGAGCCCACTAAATTCAAGTGGAAGGTGCTGTCGGGTTTGGATGATTTAATGAAGTCGGGGGTATTCGACGGGTACCCCACACCGTATGACAAGATTGTGGCGGAAGGTCGATGCAGCATAATTAATCTTAAGGGCACGGCGCCTGCGATACAGCAGCTTGTGGTAGCAAGGTTGACGCGGGAATTGTTTCACAGGAGAACTATCTCCCGGATCCCCGAAGTCTTCTACTTGGTTGAGGAGGCCCATAATTTCTGCCCTGAGAGGGGTTTTGGGGATGTGATGAGCTCCCCGATTCTTAGGACGGTCGCAGGGGAGGGGCGTAAATTCGGCTTCCACCTTTGTGTCGTAAGTCAGAGGCCGGCCAGAATCGATAAAAACGTTTTAAGCCAGTGCACGACCCAGGTTATTTTGAAGGTAACAAACCCCAACGACTTGAAGGCTATTAGAACAAGTATTGAGGGTTTTACGTCGGGGATGGAGGAGGAGATTCAGCAGCTTAACATCGGGCATTCACTGGTTGTAAGCGAGTCTTTGAATCAACCCATCACGGTGGATGTGAGGGTGAGGGAGACTAAGCATGGGGCAAGGCCTATCCTTGATGAGGACGGGAAAATCACCCAGCCCCCCAGGAAACCCCGGCCTAAGCCTAAAACGCGGAGGGGAAGCGGGGGTAAGCAGAGGAAACACCGAAGGCCTGGGTTTCTGCGGTTTCTGAAGAGGTTTTTCCTCAAGCCCCCTCAAAAATAATCCCCTCAAACCGTGTGTCAGGGATTCGGCCTTTCGTAGTCAATCCCACGATTTTTTTGTATAGACTGTATACGTGGAAGAATAGATTTATCTTTATTTTGTCTTGCCAGTCCACCCTTTTTTTGGTTGACACAATGATTTTGTTGTCTTGAATTCCCTCGTCTGTGAAACACGCTACCCCCAGTTTTTCTGCTTCAAGCTCCCGCCCCTGAGGCTGCTTCTCGCCCAGGATTATGGCGTCTTGGGGCAGCCCGTCGTCTGCCTTCGTGTTTAAGATGATGCCGTAGTTGAATGGTGTGGGGATGGGCGACACTAAGTCCACAGCGTATCCCCTCCTTTTTTTCCGGTATTTCTTGAAGCTGTATTTCGGGGTTTCAACCAGGATCTTCATAGGCCTTTTTATTTGTTTTACTTGGTTCTATATGAGTCTGCCGGCGTATTATAGTCTTTCAACCCTAATCTCTATTAGGCTTTAAATGAAATTCAGCAGATTAACCGATTTGTTTGAGAGGCTTGAGGGTATTTCTGGGCGGATTGAGATGACCGACTTGGTGTGTGGTTTTCTCGGTGAAACCGATGATGAATCCCTTGAGAATGTTATCTTTTTTTTGAGGGGCAGGGTCTTCCCCCTCTATGATGAGCGGGATTTGGGTGTGGCTGAGAAGCTGATGGTGAAGGCTTTATCGGAGGTGTCGGGGGCGAAACCCTCAGAGATACATGGATTGCTCAGGGAGAGGGGCGACATGGGTTTGGCGGCGCAAAAGGTGTTGGTTTCCAAGCCGCAGACTACTCTTGTAAGAGATGATTTGACTGTGGCAAGGGTGGGCGAGAACCTGAGGCGTATTGCGGTGATTGAGGGTAAGGGCACTGTTGGCAAGAAACTGGGCTACGTGAAGGAGTTGTTGAGTCAGTCGAGCGGGGTTGAGGGGAGGTATCTTGTCCGCCTGATTTTAGGGCAATTGAGGCTTGGGGTTGGAGACGGTATTCTGCGGGACGCTATTGCCAAGGCCTTCGACGTTGAAGCCGCGGAGGTTGAACGGGCCTATAACCTTAGGTGTGATATGGGGGA
>WJJK01000391.1 GCA_014729705.1 Candidatus Altarchaeales archaeon
ATATCGGGCATAACCCTTGTATGCGGGGAAAACGTGTGTGGAGTGGATCCCGCGCTTGAGCTGGATGATTCCGGGAAAATCAAAAAATCCCCTGAAATGGACCGGCGAATCAACGTCTACAAGAAATTCCACGACGGCTTCGGCGAGCTTCTCGTTCAAATGAACGTGGAGGACACTAAACTGGGTGTCGCCGAATACGTCTCAGCTAAGCACGAGCTCGACACCATAGAGCTTAAATGGGGTCAAGGCGCCAAATGCATAGGCGGCGAGATCAGGGTGAAAAAAATCGAGCGCGCAGTGGAGCTTAAAAGACGAGGCTACATAGTGACCCCCGACCCGGAGGATGAGGCTGTACGCCAAGCCTACAAGGACCGGGGTTTACATGAGTTTGAGCGCCACTCAAGGCTCGGCTTCGTATCCAAGGAAGCCTTCATGGGGGAGGTCGACCGACTCAGAGACCTCGGCTACAAGAGAATCACTCTTAAAACAGGAGCATACTCTATGGCGGAGCTTGCGATGGCGCTTCGCTGGTGTTCTGAGGCTGAAATCGACCTGCTTACGATAGACGGGGCCCCGGGGGGCACAGGAATGAGTCCCTGGCCTATGATGAGTGAATGGGGCATCCCAACATTCTATCTGCAGTCACTTGCATACGAGTTCGCAGAGAAACTCGACAGTAAAGGCTTGAAGGTCCCGGATTTAGCTATCGCCGGCGGCTTCTCCTCCGAAGACGGAGTATATAAGGCGCTTGCCATGGGTTCCCCGTATTTCAAGGCCGTATGCATGGGGCGCGCGTTGATGATCCCTGGCATGCTCGGTAAAAACATTGAGAAGTGGCTTGAAGACGATAAACTCCCAAACACCATCTCTAAATACGGCATGAATCCGAAGGAGATTTTCCTAAGCTACGACGAGCTTGAAGGGGAATACGGTTCAGACATGAAAGACATCCCCCTTGGCGCCGTAGCTTTATACACGTACACCCAGAAGTTCAAGACCGGGTTACAGCAGCTTATGGCCGGTTCAAGGAGATTCAATCTCTCAGAGATTGGCAGAGAAGATGTGATGTCTCTGACCGCTGAAGCGGCTAAGGTATCGGGGATACCCTACGTCATGGACGCCTATAGGTCCCAGGCAGAGGATATACTTGAGGGATAGAAAAACCCCCTCTTTTTTTTCTTTTGTTTTCTTTACATATCTTTATGCCAAAAATCGTTGGCGCAGAGACACTCGCCCCTGACATCAACAAAATAGTGGTTGAAGCGCCCCAAATAGCTTCAAAAGCGTCTGCAGGACAATTCGTGGTTCTTCGCGTAGACGAGCAAGGGGAGAGGATACCCCTCACAATCTTTGACTGGGATTCGGGAGAGGGCACAATCGACCTTGTTTTCCTTAAGGTGGGCACCTCCACGCAGAAGCTTGGACGCCTTAAGGCAGGCGACACTCTAGCCGATATTTTAGGCCCCCTCGGCAAGCCTTTTCCAGTGAAAAAATACGGTAAAATAGCGTGCGTCGGCGGCGGATTAGGGATCCCGGCAATCCATCCAATAGCTCGGGCGATGAGACAGGCAGGTAACGAGGTAGTGTCTGTGGTGGGTGCGAGAACCAGGCAGTTGATGATATTATCAGATGAAATGAGTTGCGCAAGCGACAGCCTCCTTATGTGCTCCGACGACGGATCATGCGGGGTGAAGGGGTTTGTCACAAACGTATTAACCGATGTATTGGATGATCTTGATCTGGTGGTTGCGGTAGGCCCTGTGAAGATGATGGAGGCGGTAGCTGAGTTAACCCGAAACAAGGCGGATACCATCGTAAGCTTGAACCCGGTTATGGTGGATGGAACTGGGATGTGCGGCGCCTGCAGGGTTAAGGTGGGAGGCCAGGTGAAGTTCGCGTGCGTGGACGGCCCCGACTTCAACGCCCATCAAGTGGATTTCAAAGAGCTTTGGAATAAAAACAATCAATACGTTGAATCAGAGAGGCATTCAATGAAGTGTTGGGGGAGGGGTAATGACTAAAACACCTGTGCGTCAGCAGAACCCAGTTGACCGCAGAAAGAATTTTAGGGAGGTATCATTGGGTTATTCTGAGGATGAAGCCTTAGCTGAGGCGCGAAGGTGCATAGAATGTGGCGCCTGTATAGCAGGCTGTCCCGTTGGAGTAGACATCCCCTCCTTCATAAGAAAAATCAAGGACAAGGATTTCGAGGGTGCCTGCAGGATTATTAAGGAGAGTAATTGTCTTCCAAGCGTCTGCGGCAGAGTCTGCCCCCAGGAGACCCAGTGCGAGGCTAAATGCGTTTTAGGCCAAGGCGACGACCCCATAGCGGTAGGCGCTCTTGAGCGGTTTGCAGCCCAATACGACACGAAAAAGGGGGGTTTAGCAGCCTGCTGCGGTAAGTCGGTTGCAGTAGTGGGTTCCGGTCCCGCGGGATTAACCTGTGCCGCGGAACTGGCTAAACTAGGTTACCGTGTGACAGTATTCGAATCCCTACACAAGCCCGGCGGCGTACTGCAATACGGGATACCCGCATTCAGGCTTCCAAGACCGGTTTTAATGGCGGAAATCGATTACGTGAAATCCTTGGGCGTGGAAATAAAATGCAACACCCTAATAGGGTTGACCTATGACTTCAGGGAACTTAGATCAGACTTCGACGCAGTGTTTCTGGCCTGCGGCGCGGGGTTGCCCTATTTTTTGGGTGTTGAAGGGGAATCCCTAAACGGCGTCTACTCTGCCAATGAATTCCTTTTGAGGGTGAATCTTATGCGAGCGGACCGGTTCCCGGAATATGATACGCCCATCAACATAGGCTCTGATGTGGCTGTGGTTGGAGCAGGCAACGTCGCAATGGATGCGGCAAGATGTGCCCTGCGGTTGGGGGCGGACAACGTATCCATACTTTATCGCCGAAGCGAGGCTGAGATGCCTGCTAGGGATGAGGAGATTGAACACGCCAAACAGGAAGGCATAGACTTCAGGTTACTCACGAATCCCGTGAAACTACACGGGGAGGATGGTTGGGTTAAACGGATTGAGTGCGTTGAAATGTGTCTGGGGGAGCCGGATGAATCCGGCAGATGCAGGCCTCTTCCCATGGAGGGTAGTTGTTTTGTGCTGCCCGCCGAAACGGTAGTAATCGCAATCGGGCAGGCGCCTAACCCTGTGTTGATCAAACGGGTTGAAGGCCTTGAAACCGATAAATCCGGTCGCATAAAGGTGGATGAAAACCTCAGCACAAGCCTCTCCAATGTTTTCGCCGGCGGCGACGTAGCCTCACGCGATGCCACAGTAATATCTGCGATGAGTCAAGGCAACACAGCCGCTGAAAAAATCCACGAAAAACTAAGCTAATCCTCCTCCAAAACCGTGTATTCCCCCTCTATGAATGGCTGCTCTTGCACCCTCTGTTTTTCTCTGTTGGGTCTTAGAAGCAGGTAGACTGCCAAGGCAATCAATAGTATTAGGATGTAGGGCAGGCAACACAATCCTAATCCCGCGGCAGCAAGCCAATCAGGTAAAACCCCCAAAAGCCAGCCAAAAAAAAGCAGAGCCAAAAAAACATGGATCCAGGAGTACTCCAACTCCCCAAAAAGCCGTGGCATGTCACACACAAGGAAATAGGAAACTAAAAAACACAACTTTTAACCGTTGGGTGTTTGTTTTTTTGTTGTGTTGTAGGTTGTCGTGTTTTTTATGGGGTTGCCCCATACGATGCTGTTGGGTAGGGTGATTTTGTTGTTTTCCTCATCCACAAGCTTTGTGTAGGTCATGGTTATGGTTTTCACCGTCCCCCGCACGCCTTTAACCTCGATTTCGTCGCCTAGATAAAATGGGGTGTTTAAGAGTATCATCACCCCGGCCGCGAGATTAGAT
>WJJK01000392.1 GCA_014729705.1 Candidatus Altarchaeales archaeon
CTTGCACACACCGCCCGTCAATCCAACCGAGCAGGGTTTAGGTGAGCCGCATTGAGTAAATGTGCCGAACCTAAGCTCAGCAAGGTGGGATAAGTCGTCACAAGGTATCCGTAGGGGAACCTGCGGATGGATCACCTCCTTATTTTTTCCAAATAAAGAAATTGATTCTGCTCTCTCTCTTCATAATCACAAATTTACCGGGCCCGTAGCTCAACCTGGTAGAGCGCCGCCCTTGCAAGGCGGAGGCTTCGGGTTCGAATCCCGACGGGTCCATTCCAAACTTTTAAAAAAAGTTACACCAAATGAAATTTGGTGAACTTCACCGACGATGTCGGTGTAAGTTTGATCAAAACAATGCGACTCGAGGTCGCACGTGCGAATGTGACCTGAAATTGGGAATTCGCAGTTATGAACAACACAAGTTCATGAATCACAACTCATAATCAACAATTCATAAATTACGCATGACTACCAGGTCATGTGTGAAAGGAGAGGGTTAACAACTTCATGTTTCCTTATGACACCGTGCATAGACCAAAAATACTGGCCATCTAATCTTTTAGGTGAGATTCGAATCCTATCAGGTGGAAGACTAGGTTCTAGACGCTGAAGAAGGACGTGGCTAACTGCGTTAAGCCTCGGCGAAGCGTATGCAGCTTTTGAACCGAGGATTTCTGAATAGGACTTCCTCCTAGAATCCGAAAGGATAAGGAACGCAGGGAATTGAAACATCTTAGTACCTGCAGGAAAAGAAATCAATTGAGATTTGGTGAGTAAGAGCGACTGAAAACCAAACAAGGCAAACCGAATGAGCACTCGAAAGGGTGCTCGCATGTGGTGTTTGGACCAGTCATTAAACTTCCTAACTTGGAAACTTGAAGTCTCCTGGAACGGAGTGCCATAGAGGGTGAAAGCCCCGTAGAGGCAACTAAGAAGGAAGCGACTGGTATCCAGAGTACTGCTCCCTGGATACGGAGTGGGAATGTGGGTGGCATCAACATCCAACCTTAAATACGTCTAGAGTCCGATAGAGCACTAGTACCGTGAGGGAAAGTTGAAAAGAACCCTTGACAGGGAGTCAAAAGAACCTGAAACCTGATAGGTATGGAATGGCAGGGCACTACGGTGTTCTGTCGTGCGTTTTGAATAACGTGCCAGGGAGTTTGTCCAAGTGGCGAGCATAACTCTAAAAGAGGGATGCCCAGCGAAAGCAACAAGCGCGCAAGCAATGAGGCGCGAGGTCTGAAAGGGC
Source organism: Candidatus Altarchaeales archaeon (assembly GCA_014729705.1). GTDB lineage: Archaea > Altiarchaeota > Altiarchaeia > IMC4 > SCGC-AAA252-I15 > WJJK01. The sequence continues at coordinate 1,253 of WJJK01000392.1, forward strand.
CTGAAGTCACTTGGGCCATACCCGAAACCGTTCGATCTAGCCCTGGATAAGGTGAAGTGAGGGTAAAACCTCGTGGAGGCCTGAAGAGGTGCTACGTGCATGTGTTCTTGTAATCTGGGGCTAGGGGTGAAAAGCCAATCGAGAGCGGTAATAGCTGGTTCCTGCCGAAGTTGGCGTTAGTCAAGTCTCGAGCGAGACAACGGTTGTTGTAGAGCTACGGATTGGGGATTTAGGGGGAGAAATCTTTCGGTTCCCTGTCCAACTCCGAAGGCAGCCGTGTTTTAGACCTCGGGAGACGGGGTGCCGGGGTAAGCTTGGCATCCGAGAGGGGAACAACCCAGACTATGGTTAAGGTCCCTAAGCGTTGGTTAAGTGTGAAAGGGTGAAGGGCGTCTGTGCCCAGAGACAGCGGGGAGGTTGGCTTAGAAGCAGCCATCCTTTAAAAAGTGCGTAACAGCTTACCTGTCAAGGACGTAGGCCCTTAAAATTGACGGGGCTAAACCAACCACCGATACCATAGACGACCCACAAGGTCGTGATAGGCAGGCGTTCTGCATGGACAGAAGCTTCTTTGAAAAAAGGAGTGGACCGGGTAGAAATGAAAATCCTGGCGGTAGTAGGATCTTAGCAGAGTGAGAATCTCTGCCACTGAAAGGGCAAGGGTTCCTTGGCAATGTAGGTCAGCCAAGGGTTAGTCGATCCTAACTGAACTCCTAAGTGGAGTTTATGAGGAAAGGGAAACAGGTTAATATTCCTGTACTGTTCAAGTATGCGTGGCAACACAAGTCCTGTTTTTGACACTTTCGGCTAGGCGAGCGTAGATTGTCGTCTGCGTTAACCAGGATAAATCAAGGGAGTATTGTAATGATGAGAACTTGATTAAACCTGGGAATAGTAGCCTTATGGGTTATCTCGCTGATGCCCAGAGTCCATGAAAAAAGAACAGGAAAAAATCTTGGATATTCGTACCCAGAACCAGCACTGGTGCCCCTAGGTGAGAAGCCTAAAGTGTGAAGGATTAATTTGGTTGAGGGAATTCGGCAATTTAGCCCCGTGCCTTCGGTATAAGGGGTCCCTGCTCTTGTACTCGCATGAGCGCCAGAGCAGGGCGCAGTGACTAGAGGGGTCCGACTGTTTAACAAAAACACAACCTTCTGCAAAACCGTAAGGTCTCGTACAGAAGGTGACGTCTGCCCAGTGGCGGTATCCGAAACTCTTTTTCAAATATTCCAAGTCTTATCAAATCAAACGACAAGGCTTGGGTAGAAAATGGGAGCTAAGGACCGCTAAACGGCGGGAGTAACTATAACTCTCTTAAGGTAGCGTAATGCCTTGTCGTTTGATTGACGACGTGCATGAAGGGCGTAACGAGATCCCTAGTGTCCCCAACCAAAATCCTCCGAACACACCATTCTGGTGCAGAGGCCAGAGATCTCCAGTGGGAAGTGAAGACCCCGTGGAACTTTACTGTAGCTTGTTGCTGCGATGTGAGTCTTGTTGTATAGAGTATGTGGGAGTCGTTTGAGGGTTTAGTCGTCAGGTTAGACCTGAGACAAAAGTGTAACACCACACTTCAAAACTTGCATTGCTAACTTTTTTCGGAAAGGACACCTGCAGGCGGACAGTTCGGCTGGGGCGGCACGCTGTTGAAAACATATCAATAGCGCCCAAAGGTTGGCTCATTCCGGGCAGAAATCGGAAGTAGAGTGCAAGGGCAAAAGCCAGCCTAACTGGATTCTTAAACTGACGGAATCCAAGGACGTAAGTCAGGCCTAGCGAACCTCAATGTCTTCCTTGATGGGAGCTTGGGATGACCGAAAAGTTACCCCGGGGGTAACAGAGTTGTCGCGCCCGAGAGTTCACAGGATCAAAGCACAAAGCTTTGTCCAGAACAGATCGACGGCGCGGCTTGCTACATCGATGTCGGCTCTTCCTATCCTGGCAGTGCATAAGCTGCCAAGGGTGAGGGGGTTCACCTATCAAAAGGGATCGTTAGCTGGGTTCACAACGCTGTGAGGCAGTTGGTATAATATCTACTGGAGATGCTTGATGTCTGAGGGGAAGGACGCCATAGTACGAGAGGAACTGGCGTTCGAGGCCACTAGTTTACCGGTTATCTGACAAGGTATCATGCCGGGCAGCCACGCCTTGAGGGATAAGTCCTGAAAGCATCTAAGGATGAAGCCCTCCTCGAAAAGAGATGTCATAGAACATAGCTAAAAGAGCTGTTTGATGGGATCGGCGTGTAAGCGCAAAGGTAACGATGCGTTCAGCGTGCGATTTCCAACGTTCGTTTCCAGTATTTTTGGTCTATCACGGTTTCATTTAATTTTTTTTAGAAAATGAGCATAAACACATTTAATCCGTTTTTGAAAGCAAAAATCATCGAGTAATTTCATAGCGTTAGCGCTCGATGATGAAACAGATCCTTCTGAACTCATGATGAGAACCGGCATCGGCTGAGAGTTTAATCTTTTTTTGTTTTCTTTTTTCTCGAAATCTTTCCGGATTTTTTGGGCAAACACATATAAATAATAAAACCTCCAGTAAAGTCATGATTAAATCAGGAAATTTCAGAGAACTGGAAATTTATCATTTAGCACACGCATTTGTCCTCGATATCTATGAACTTGCAAAGGACTTTCCAAAATCCGAGGACAACAACTTAACATCACAGCTCGTAAGGGCTGCAACATGCCTGCCCCTTAACATCGCAGAAGGCTCTGGCGCCAATTCAAACAAAGTTTTTCTAAATTTCCTGGTGTTCTGCTACCGTTCCAGTCTTGAAGTTGAAGCCTGTTTGCTGCTAGGCAAGGATTTAGGGTATATCCAAGACCGAAAGTTCAGTATTTATTTTGAGAAGCTTGACAAGTTTGTGAGAAAATTGTACAGATACATGCAGTATCTGGATGAAATCACAGGCAATCGAAAAAATGACCGCACACAATTCTGCCGTCAATACAAATATTACGCTGACCAGTCTTTCAAACAAAGAGGGAGTCATCTGCGGCAGGCATAATAACCTGCAAAGCACTATCTCACGAAGCGCCAAAGCTATTGCTTTATGTCTTATTTAAAAA
>WJJK01000393.1 GCA_014729705.1 Candidatus Altarchaeales archaeon
CCTACAGACTTCTTATGGCCATCTTCGGAGTCTACCTAATAATCCGCGGCTTCGGATGGGAGGAGAGCCTGTTCCAGAAAGCATCGGATTTCATAAGATCCCTCTCGGTGGATAGAATAAGCACCGTAATATATTTCGTCTCATTCATAACCATCCTCATAGGAGGAGGTTACGCTTTAAGCGACCTAACCAATTACCCTTTGGTTTTAAGCGATTTCGACACACTCACCACAAGCTTCTCGCGGCTATTTTTAAACAGCGTCTCGGTTGACATATTAATACTTGCATTATTGATTGCCGCCATCGGCAGACTGGTGGATGAATACTCGGTTAAACACTTCATACAAGTTAGAAGATACCTCATCTTCATAGGATTCATATTGGTGATAAACATAATCGTGGATGCAGGCGCCAAATACCTCGTCGTCGAAGGATATAGTCTGGGGAACTTCATCTCAACCTGCATCATATACGTCCTCCTATTCGGGCTTTGGAGTAAGCTTACTGAATATTTCTTCCCAGAACAAATAGCTTTTATAGAGGATTTAGTAAACAAGACTAAGGGTACGACGGTCTACACCAGTGAAGGCAAAGAATTAGGTAAAGTAGGCGGCGTATACGTAGACAACATGGACATATCAGCGGTCAGGGTGGGAAGGAGATACATCAAATCAGAAGACATACTGTCTTTTGAAGAAGTTATCACCGTTGACGCGGAAACCATAAAATAAATTCATGTGCAGCATAGCTGCTGCACCTTGTTTATGGATTCCCGCTCCCCTATGACAATCAGTATGTCGCCTAACTTTATTTGGGTTTCTTTTTTCGGGGAATAAATCCATGTGCTACCCCGCTTAATAGCCCTCACAAAGCAGCCGGTCTCCTTAAGGAACCTGTACTCCCCCAGGGTTTTGCCAATCAAAGAAGAGCTCTCGTTCACCTGAATTTTAGCTACCTTCTCCTCAGTCTCGCCCAAGAATGTCGAATAAATCGGGTGGTCCCCGACCCCCCGGAACACGACATCCACTATTTGGGCTGCCGCATCCGCGACTTTCTCTGCGCTGTGCCCCACCCTCATGATGCCGGTTAAATCCGCTGCATCCTCGGGAGTGCGCGCAGCAAGCATGCACAATACCTCGATTTCATATAATAGATCATCCATCCGGGACTCTAACTCCTCAACCTCCTCGGATATCTGGGTGCTGTTGGTGAGCAAAGCGGTGTAGGCTAAGTCTATCATCAACTCTGAGGTATCCTTCATCTCGACTAAAATCTCTTTAACGTTTCTCCTGCGACTTAACGCTTCCTCCACTATATCATCTACTTCAGTATCGTCGTCGGCCATCGTCTATTTCAAATTTTGTGTTTTATTCATTTTATTGATTGTTCTTAAATTAATTCAAACCACAAGCTTAACCGCTAAAAGAAGACAGAAAACCGTCGCCACATCCCCTACCGTCGCAATAGAGGGGCTTAATACGTTGTCGGGGTCGTATCCTGAAGCGTACGTATATATTGCAAGGGAAACCGTCAATAAAGTTAAAATAATGCCTGCAAGGGTTCCCGCGATAACCGCGATTAACGTCAACTGAGGTATGCTTGCAGCGGGGGATGCGCCGGTGAGGGAATAGGCAATCCACGCGAGGATCCCGGTTAAAGCAGATAAAAGGAAGTTCAGAAGAATCGATGAATAAAAATTGTCGGAGAGGGTTTGGTTCCAAGATAGACGGGCTTCAATCAATCCAAGGTGTAGGGCGGATGCTAGTCGGGACCCTAACGCTGCGCTGATGTTACCCCGCATGCCAAGTATCGCAGGCAACAGAATAATTAAACCAGGTATCTGATTCAACTCCGTTTTAAGGGACTCCAACAATAAACCTGCCGCGATACCGCCTATGCTACAGAGAGTTAGAACCGGGAGGCTCTCCCTAAGTATTCTGATGAAAAGACGCTCACCCATGGATATAATTAAGGTTAAGGGCAATATTAAATCAAAATCCAAAGAAAAACCCTATGATAACCTCAAGTAGGTTGCCGTAAAAAAGAACTCCGATTAACGCGAAAAAAAGGACGGGGGCGAATTTAACACCCCACTTAATCTCGATGACATCGCCTAACTGCCCGGATTCAGCGGCTTGGCGTATCAGATTTATCTGTTTTTCATCCAACCCCTCAATATTCCTTGATGAGGCTATTTTCCTGCCTCCAACCAAAACGTCTGTCGCAACAATGTCGCCTTCCTGAAGCTTTGAAACCCTGATTTTTTTCCTTAACGCAGCGTACTCGATGAACTTCAAATAAAATGTGAGTAACACAAAAAAGATTATTAAAAAATAGAGTTTTATGAATGCCGAAAACCCAAAGTAAAGCAAAGCAATTGAAGGAATAATCAGGGACGTTAAAAGGATTACTAAGACCGGTGGCTTGCATAATTTGGAGGTGATTTTCCCGCGGATAGTGGGTGAAGCCAACCCAAGCAAGAGGGAGTAGACTGTGACATAGGGAACGGATAAAACAGCCATGTCAACCCAGTAGACCATTGAAGCGGGTATCGGTGTTTCGAAGAAAACCATGTTAACCCACGGGTATGCCATCTCATCCAGTAACCCCAGTAAAGCGCCCACACCTGTCGCCAACTTCACATCACCCCCACCCCATTGACCAGTGTAGAATAGGGCGCAGGATATAAGAAAAAATAAGACTAAAAAAAATAATGCCGAGAGGAAGGGTTGGGGGGATAATTCATAAAGTGAGTAGGCAGCCGAGAATAATATTACCCCAGATATTAACGTGTGGCTGTATTTCTCAGGTATCTCCCCTGTCTTCAAATCCTCTAGGGAGGATAGAAACAAAATCATTAACGCAAAAAATATTATTACCGACGCTAGCATTGGAATCCTTTTTTCATTGTTTTTTCAGAATCTTAACCTCAAGCACGCCGTTTTTCAATACAGCGTTCGCAGACGACGGGATCACGGGAAGCGGAAGCTTCATCTTCATCACTTGAGGGTTGGATTCGTTTTTAACCTTAACTTTAAGCTCAAGTTCAGTGGCAACCAGATCTATTTCCTCCCTATCAACGGCAGGCACCTCCAACACAACGGAAACATAGTCTCCCCGATCAAAGACTTCGGCTAACGGCTCGGAAGCGCCGGAATGAACAGTGTGTTTATCCTCAGGCCTTAACCCGAATTCGCTGATTTTCGGTTTCCCCTGCCCGTCAAAGCTCAGATTAAAACCCCAAAGGCTTTTGTCTTCCCCCGCCTTCTGCCTTAACTTACTGCTCCGCCACATAAACCCTTCCCGTAAACCCTCTTCAGGCGAAGATCCGGTTATCCTTTCAACAACCCGTCTTTTGGGGTCTCCACTGTCTGTCAAATAAGGTCACCAGAAAAAATATTTGTCGCAGACCATATTAAATCAGTTCTCAAGGAACTCATATAATTGGTTGGGGGAATCCATGTTCCGAAGCTTCTTCAGACTCATCACAGGACCCTTTGATGATGTTTTCCGCTGACTTACGCACACACCCATCCCATCCAAAACAGAACATACCTGCTTTAATACTTTTATTTGATGATCCAGTCGCCGCCAGTCGTTGGATACTAATGTGTATATCTCCTGCATCTCCCTTGCATAAACATCAAAAGGAGCTGACGCGGGTGACGCCTCAAAACCCATTTTTTTAAGTGAGGTCAAAACCTCCCGTTTAAGGGGGGTGAGGGATAAGGATAGGTGAGCGGGTTTTCCCTCAGGCTCTGAATCAACGTTGAAGCGATTATGGAGTAGACGGTTTTTAGGCAGGAATTCAGTTAACTTCTCAAAAACCTCAATCGACATGGAAGCTGAATGCTCATACCGATATATTGTGTGGGGGGACACATCCAGCATCCTAGCTAACTGTTTCTGGGTTAAACCAAGGGATTTACGAAAATCAACTAATACACTGGCATTTAAGTTAACACAGTATTTACCTCTCTGAGCGAATTCCCCCACAATATCCCCACACACAAGGGACTGCAGAGTTTTAGGTGATACCACGAAAACCTGGTTTCGTTCATACAATACGTTGTCTGTGAGGGATCCGGATTTCATGCAGCCCCCAACCAAAATAGGGTGAGCCCCCAGAAGGGAGGCTACCTCCCGCAGTTTTCGGGCGGCCTCAGCTGTGAAACCCTCAATATTAGATAAAACTTTTATTACCAAAAGAATATCCTCCCTCCTAGCTAAGGTATCGAACGCGCTTCTCACCCCACTGCATTCAGCAACCCTGAAGCCCTCCCCCTTAAGGATGGTCGCGCATTCACGTAAAAGACTGTTTTTCAACCCTAAAAACACCCCATATTTTTTTTAGGTAATAAATTTATCGTGAAGGGTTTTAACTGTCTTATCGGCATCAGACCCCAACACTATGAACGCTATGTTGACTTCGCTTGAACCTTGAGCAATCATTATTATGTTCACATCAGCCTCGGAAACATGAGTGAATATTTTGGCTGCAATACCTTTAGCTCCCGCCATACCCGCCCCCACCATGCACACTATTGCAACATCCTCTATCAAAGATAATCCTTCCACTATTTCGCGGTTGATTTCTTCAGCCAATAAATCAACTGCGGCTTTAGCGTCTTTTTTGTTGACAACAAAGCTAAGGTTGCTTTCACTTGAACCTGAAATCATTATGACGTTAATGTTGGCATCACCTAAAGTCGAGAAAACCTTGCCCGCAATATTTGGGGTTTCAACCATCCCAACACCAGACAAATTTATTATAACCACCTCACGGGCCAACGCCACAGCCTTCACAACCTTATCCGCCTTCTGCTGCCTGCTCACAATCAACGTACCCTCCCCTGAAGGGTTGAACGTGTTTTTAACCCTAACAGCCACATCACATTCCATTGCAGGCTCAATCATTTTAGAGTGTATGACTTTAGCCCCGAAATATCCTAAATCAAGTGCCTCAGCATAAGATAGGGTGTCAATCAATCTAGCGTCAGAAACAATACGGGGATCGCAGGATAAGATGCCATCCACATCCGTCCAAATCTGCACTTCATCAACGGATAACGCCGCGCCTAAAAGGGAGGCTGTGTAATCGCTTCCCCCACGCCCCAAAGTAGTTATATGACCTTCCTCGTTTGCAGCTATGAAACCGGATACAACGGGTATAACCCCCTCATCCAACACTGGCTTAAGTTTCTCATTAACACTATCCCCAATGCGGGTGAAAAGAGGTCTCGCCCTGCCATAGCTTGAATCGGTGATAAGCCCCGCCTCAAACCCAGTGTACGCATTACTTTTCAAACCTAAACTGGTTATCGCCCCTGAGACGACATTCATACACAGCCTTTCTCCGAAGGAAAGTATATAGTCCATGCTCTTAGGGCTTATATCCTCTAGATAGCCCACACCCAACAAGGTTACCCTAAGCTTCTCTATTAACCTGTCAACCTCCGCAGTAACATCACCAGCAGCCGCTTCATCTGAAACAGCTATCTTAATAGCTTCATGATGCTTGTCTTTAAGCCAGCTTATGTATTCCCCCACCTTCTGCTCCACAACATCGCTTGGGACATCCACAACCGCCTGAGCTACCTCAATTAAGCTGTCAGTTACAC
>WJJK01000394.1 GCA_014729705.1 Candidatus Altarchaeales archaeon
GACAAAGACATAATAGTCCCCAAGGGAGACACCGGATTGCCAGCAGGCCCAGTAATCGGGGAACTACAGCAGGCGGGCGTGAAAGCCAAAATAGATGCAGGCAAAATTGTCGTGCTAAAGCAAAGTACGGTGGTCGAGAAAGGCCAGGAGATCTCAGCCGACGTTGCCCCAGTACTCACCCGGCTTGGAATAAAACCCAGGGAGATACAGCTTAAACTTGTTGCAGCCTACGACGGAGAAACAACATACCCCAACGAGGTACTGCACATAGACGTTAATCAAATACAAACCCGGTTTTCAAGCGCCCACCAGAAAGCATTCAACCTAGCATACAACATAAACTACATAACCAAAGACACCCTGCCGCTTCTTCTGCAGGAGGCGTTTATGAACGCAACCAACCTATCGCTTAACGCAGAAATCATAAACAAAGAGACTATAGGTCGCTTTTTAGCTAAAGCCGACGCCCAAGCCAAGGCATTGAAAACCCTTGTACCCACGGAGATTAAAGAGGATTCAACCTCGAAATCAGGGGAACCTCAGAGAGAAGAGGAAAAAGAAGCAGGGGATAAACCGGGGGACACTGATTCTGCGAAGAAGAAATCCAGTCAACAGAAAAATGAGGGCGGGAAACCTGAGGCTGCGGAAGAAAAACCCGGAGAAAAAGAAGACTCGCCTCAACCCGCCTCTGATCAGGAAAACGATTCAAAGAACCAAGACCCTAAAGAGGAACCCCCCAGGGACGGGGAAAATAAGCCGGATCCAGAATCAAAAAAAACCTGAAGAAACCAAGGACAAATAAACCACAGATTAAGTTTAAGAGGGGGGAAACCGGGGGGACAAATGATAGTTCCTAAAAAGCTTTAAGCTCCTGTTTTCTTTGTGTTTGACTTTCTTTTTCTTCAACCCGTTTTTTTGAAGCGAGTTTGTATGCGTCAAAGGCCGCTACAAGACTTACCAAAAGGTTTAAGGCGAAAAAAAGGGGGTTTTCATACGTTAAATAAAGCCAGCCAGTCAAACCCTCTGCAGCAAGAAACACAAGGCCCCGGCTGAAACTTCGAAGATACATTTGCCCCAAGCCCGCTAAAAAGAAGCTTAAAAAAGCGGCCAACAAACCTTTTCTACTCATACATAAACAATAGGGTTCCAATAAATAAACAATGATTTAGTATGCGTATTGATATTGACTTGAGGAAAAGCCTTCCTGAAAACGCCCAAACATACTACGACGCCTCAAAGAAGGCTAAACGAAAGCTTCCAGGACTTAAGAAGGCTTTGGAGGATACCCAGAAAAAAATCAACAACCTATCCCTAAAAGACGTTAAACAGAAGATCTCGGCGCCCAAAAAAAAACCGAAGAAAAAGTGGTACGAAAAATTCAGATGGTTTAACAGCACAGACGGCTTCCTTGTCATAGGAGGCAGGGATGCGACCTCAAACGACATCCTAATTAAAAAATACCTCCAACCAAACGATTTAGTTTATCACGCAGACATACAAGGGGCGCCGTTTTTTATTGTGAAGAATCCTGCAGGCAAAGAACTCCCGGGTGAAACAAAAAGGGAAGCCGCCCAAGCCGCAGCAAGCTACAGCTCAGCCTGGAAGCGGGGTCAAGCATCCGCAGACGTCTATGAAGTATCCCCGGATCAGGTGAGCAACACCCCCCCCTCCGGGGAGTACCTGCCTAAAGGAGCGTTCATGATCTACGGCGAGAAAAACTGGCACAGAAACATGCCCCTTAAGGTGGCGATAGGAGTAAACCAAAAGACAAAAATAATTGGGGGCCCACTAAGCGCGGTTAAAATCCATTCAAAAAAAAGCGTGGCTCTTGTGCCTGGAGACGATAAATCCGGGGCTTTAGCAAAAAAAATCAGGCAAAAATTGGGTGGCGGAGAGCTTGCAGACATACAGTATTTCATACCAACAGGCCAAGCCAGGATCCTACCTCAAAAATAGGCGTCGATATCTTAGGGTAAGTGTTGAGGCCGCGAAAACCAAAAAAATAATAAAATAATCCACCTGCTGTGGCACAACAAGCAGATAAGTGAAAGAACAAAAGGAAAACACAAAGGGGATTAACTTGTTTCTTCCTTTAAGCTCTAAGTATTTCGCTGCCACAAAAACCAGGGGAAGACTTAAAAATAATACAAACTGTGATGCAAAAAGCAAGGCGAAAAGCAGGTTAAAGATTAACAAAACCAGTCCCGCTAATTCCTCCCCTAACCCAAAAAAAGCGGGGGGATACTCAGACACATAGATTAGACCCGAGAAAAGGACGCCGCACATAAAAAGAGATAGGGGGTGTTTTAAGGCTGATTTGATTGTGTTTTCAAAGTCCGCTGAGCTTGAGGCTGAGCCGAATGCGAAGACAAACTGCATGTAAAACACGAGAAGGGAGTCAAGTCGGCTTAAGTCAAGATCAATTAAGGGCTCTATGAAAGCTTTTGATAGTTTCAGGAAGGCGTCTAAGACATCTTGAGATTGATTTAAGGATAATGAAGCGGAGACCTCAAGGAGTCTGCCCCCTAAGAATACGTTCACTGCGAAAAGAAACAGACCACATCCGAAGAACGGCGCTATACTTATTAATAGGTCTCTTATGAAGGTGAGTTTGTCTTTAGGGTGGCTGTATTGCACGAACCCCAGTGTGCCGGTGTGGGGATTGGGTTTGAAAAAAAAGACCCTATGAAGCCGTGCCCCAGAAACCACAACCAAAAGGAGATGAGATAGTTCATGCAGTATTGTGCCGGGAGCCATCAGGAAAACAAACCACCTGGATTTAAGGCCCGCCCGCTTTATTATGACACCCTCAACCAGGTCGGTTAATAAAATCTGGGAAACCAAAAGCAGGGGAAGCGCTGTTAAAAGAAGATGGGTTTTGTAACCCCCAAGTAGGTTATAAAAAACTATGCTTAAAAAAAGCAGAGTAAAAATAAATCCCGTGAAAGAAAGACCGCTAAGACGCATTCTCCCTATTTTAATTTAACTATCCCCTTCATATTACTCCTTCAAATCGAATTAATTAGAATGGGTTTAGAGGAAAAAATATCAGAAGTCGAGCAGGAGATTAGAAAGACTCCATACAATAAGGCAACCCAACACCATATTGGAAAGCTTAAAGCCAAGCTCGCTAAGATGCGGGAGCAGCAGATCTCGCAAGGATCCGGCAAGGGGGGTGCGGGTTTCGGTGTTAAGAAGACAGGGGATGCGACTGTCGCCTTCGTAGGATACCCAAGTGTGGGTAAATCCACTCTCCTCAATCAGTTGACTAACGCGGAAAGCGCAGTCGGCGCATACGATTTCACTACCGTAGACGTGATCCCCGGCATGATGAAGTATGAGAACGTGTTAATACAGTTACTTGATCTGCCGGGCATAATAACAGGGGCAGGCAAAGGCAAAGGCAGGGGAAGAGAGATCCTCTCGGTAGCGAGAAACGCTGATCTTATCGTCTTCGTCTTAGACGCTCAGAAAATGCAGGGATTAAAGCGTCTGAGGAAGGAGTTATATAATGTTGGGGTTCGGTTAGACCAAAAACCCCCTAAAGTGAAGATAAAGAGGAAATCCCAGGGGGGGATAAACATTACTTCAACCGTCGATGAAAAAAAGCTTCCAATAGACTCCATAAAATCGATTTTAAACGAATACAGGCACCACAACGCAGACGTCACCATCGCAGAAAAAATAGATGAAGAACGTTTCATAGACGCCCTGCAGGCTAACCGCGTATACATACCCTCTCTAGTGGTAATCAATAAAGCGGATTTAGTGGGGAAAACGAATAACGATAACCCCGATTCGGTATGGGTTTCTGCGCAAAAAGCCTTAAACCTTGATGAGCTTAAGAAAACAATCTTCGATAAACTAAACTTCATAAGGATATACCTTAAACCCCAGGGGGAGGAGGCGGATTTAGAAGAGCCGCTAGTCCTAAAGAAAAACTCCTGCGTGAAAACCCTGTGTCAAAGCCTACACCGGGATTTTTTGAAATACTTCCGCTACGCCCAAGTTTGGGGGAAGTCAGCGAAACATCCAGGTCAACGCGTAGGTTTAAATCATGTGCTATCGGACGGAGACGTTGTTACTGTAGTTAAGGAGAGATAAATTGAGGGAACTGGAATACATTGAGGTTGAGGACAAAAAAATCTGGCTTCTGGGGACAGCCCACGTCTCAGAGGAGAGCTCAAGACAGGTGCGGGAGGCGATAGAGGAATTAGAACCCGAAGTCGTATGCGTTGAGTTATGTGAAAGCCGGCTTCAGGCCCTCAGGGAGGAGAAACGCTGGGATGAAACCGATTTAGGGGAGGTGTTAAGTTCAGGTAAAACCCCTCTTTTCATAGCCCAATTATTTTTTGCTAACTACCAACGCCGCATAGGAGATAAACTGGGGATACAACCTGGCGCGGAAATGCTTTCCGCAGTCAAATCCGCAGAAGAAAAAAACATTCCAGTAGAGTTAGTAGACCAGAATGTGAACATCACATTAGGCCGAGCCTACCAAGGCATTTCAGGCAGGGAGAAGATCAAGCTCCTAATAAATCTCTTTGAAGGTTTCTTTGAAGGCGAGGAGGAGATCACCCCGGAACTCGTGGAAAAACTCAGGGAAAAAGACATGTTAACTGAGATCCTGGATGAGTTAGCATCCGAGATGCCCTCCCTCAAAAAAGCTTTAGTGGATGAGAGAGATGAATACATAGCCTCGAAAATCCTCTCCCTAGAGTATGAAAAAATCTTTGTGGTCGTCGGCGCAGGACACATAGAGGGGATAAAAAAAACCTTAAAGGAGCTTGAACATAAAACCAAGGTCGTATACCAAAAAACAGGTGCGCAAGACACAAAAGACAGGCGGGGTTTAGGGCGTAAGATTAAGATGATAGGCTACGTTATACCCGCGGTTTTCCTGATCCTCATAGCCTCAAGCTTCATTAAACATGGAAGCGAAATAACAGTAAACCTACTTGTTCTTTGGTTTCTTATTAACGGAACTTTATCTGCTTTAGCCGCCGCAGCGGTTTTAGCGCATCCAGCCACCATCTTATCTTCTTTTCTGGCTGCGCCTTTCACTTCACTTAACCCTGCTCTTGCCGCAGGGTGGGTGGCAGGATACGTAGAACTTAAACTAAGAAAACCGAGGGTAGGAGACTTCAAAGACGTGATGAGGTTAAACAGTTTAAGAGACTGGTTAACCAATCGGGTGACGCGAGTCATATTACTTGTGGCTTTAGTGAACCTGGGTTCAACGGCTGGAACGCTAATAGCCCTACCTTATATCGCAAGCCTTATTTAAGGACTTAAAAGTATTTTTTCAAACAATGCACACACCAAAGATACCCCGGATTCCCGAACCCTTCTCAAGGTTTATGATAGGGTTTCATATGATACTTTTTTTCTTTTCATTGTATCAGATAGACATAGAC
>WJJK01000395.1 GCA_014729705.1 Candidatus Altarchaeales archaeon
AAACGAGGTTTTATTGGTCTCCCATCAAGGCAGGTTGAAGGGCATAGTATCCCGGGATTGCCTGTCTTTTCAGAATTAAATTACTATTTTTAATTTGTTAATACAAATACTTCATTTGATATGAGGTATGTGTGGTTAATCCCTTTTACACTGCTTTTTTTCATGTCCCTGGGAAGCGCAAGCTACGGCAACCCCGATAAATACTGTGAACACCAGTTTCACTACGTCTGGCCCACCGAGTCCCAGGATTACGCAAACGATATAACTGTTTCCGGGTTTTCCGCCACCCACCCCTACATTGAGTTACAAGCTGAAAACGGCCACCCCCTCTACGCAATCTGCGAGGGGATGGCTTACTTTAGTTACATGGGCGCTGAACCCGCCATAGTATTGGATTGCTCCGACAACAAACATAGGGCTATTTACTGGCCGGTGGAGAACTCAATCGTCGGGGACGGGGATGCGGGTAAACCCATGTTGATAGGCGAGAAACTCGCATTAGCCGCAGGAGACGGGCAAGTCAACTTCCAGTTGTTAGAGGAGGGCGACCCCAAAAGCCCGTTTCTATGCGCACCTAACTCCTGTCTGGCGCGTAAGACTTGTTTTAGCCGTTCCTATTTTTACGATATTTTGGGGATTACTCCCGGCAGGCCAAGTTATGTTTGCGGCGACATATGCAGCATAACCAACAGCCCCTACACCGACTCCTCTCAATGGTATTCCTTCGTCTACATCGATCAAGGCGGTTTATTCATACCAACCAAAAGCAAGGTTTTCAATGACAGGGGTCAGCCGGAGGCGGGGGAGGATATCGGTCATTGGGATAAGCTTAACTGTTTTTTCGTTTTACTGCGGGTGCACAACAACGGCGTTATTGAATGCGGCAAGGTGGATGGAACAGGCAAGGTGTTGTATAGTGAAGGTAATTGTGATGAATACGGGGCTAATGGGTTGGCTAAGGTTGAGGGCAGGCTTGCCGACAGCGTCGGATACCTTGCTTTAGATGATGTCAGCCGGGTGGAATGGGATGGATCCGTTGGAGAGGACTATGGGAAGACGGTTGTGGTAAGCTCGGAGTACCAGGTCCTCGGCGTATACGATAAGCCTCTTGTCAAGCTTGTTAAAATTATCGAGGAGGTGGCAGATGACTGTATCAATAAGGGTTATGTGCAAAACAATAATTACCGGGAATCCGGTTGGTGTTGTGGGGGGGAGTTTGATGAAAACAATAAATGGGTTTGTCACTCAGACGTCTTTGATTTTGATTCAGCTAAACCTTATTTGAGCCCCGAATACTACCCTTATCACATCGATTACGTTTTGGCAAGGAGATGCGATTTAAACGGGGTTACGGGGGGCTCCATTGACTGTAAGAATACTCCGATGTCTATGCTCCAGGATATGGCTGAGGACTACAATAATGAGGCTAACCGGGCGGGCTTTGAGCCGTGTGAATGGAACATCCTTGACGGAGGTAAATACTATGACTCCCCCGGCACCTATCTTCGCATGTTCCCCCACAGCAGGTTTTCAAGTCAACGGGGATCTTTGCTCTACAATAATCTGGGTTACGGGTGGAGGTCGCTTGACCACATATACCCTGAATCCATCGGAAAACTTTATTGGTGGAATAACCTATCCGCATCCCGCCTTTTGGGTTGTGACGGGTGCGGGCCGGATTCCGACGCCTGCACCATGGGGGCTGCCATAGGGGGTGCGAATTTCAGGTTATTTGACATAAATATCGCTTCAGAGGTCACAGTATCAGGTTCCGAAACTGCATGGGAAAGTTACATGAATGACCGGCAGTACCCCACAGTTTTCAGGAACAAGCTTTACCGCTCACCTAACAGCAGGACCGGCGTTACTTTTCCCTCCTCTCTCACCGCCCCTTACTTCCCTGAGGCTTTGTGTGGTTACTGGAACCGCCTGGATCTGCATGGCTCACTGCCTACCCCCCGATTATTTGAGTCTGAATTTAAGAAAAACATTGAAGGCCGTACCGCCGACTACTTCAACCCTGTGGGGGATAAGGGGGGTCACTATGATTATGAAAGCGGCATCCCTGAATACAATTTGGTGAGGGACTCCATTGAAAGCCTTAAGGGGAAACTGAAGGTGCGCATGATAGTTGAAGCCTCCTGGAGGCAGCCCCCCCACTGGCTTAACACCTCCCGCCCCAACAAACCCATCACCATCGAAGACAAGCTTATGCCCTGTCACAATGAAACCGAGAGGGAGTGTAGGTGGACCAGCTGCAGGAAACACGATCCAGAAGACCTATGGTACACCCTAACCTGTAACGGCAGTAAATGTCAGGATTGGGAGCCGGGTTACTGCGCCTACTTCACCGCCACCGTCACAACCCACAACCAGTGGGAGTCAGACAAGGCGGCGATAATGGCTCAAAGGCCCACCTGGCAGGCGAATCACGCCCAATGGGAGTTTGACGTGCAAAGGCAGGCCTCATGCGAGGCGGTAGGCTGTAACAACCCCCCCTATGATGGTTGTCCCCCTCCCCCAACCTGTCCCTTCACCGCAGGCGACGAACCCTGCTGCAGCCCTCCTGCCCTAAATCCCTGCAGCTCCTGTGACGTTCCCCCAGAGCCGCCCTGGCCTCCACGAACTGCCGAGGACTACTCGGATGGATGCATAAGCGGGTGCAACACCGACCTTAACACTGGCTCCTGCGGCTCGTGTTCCGGCCCCTGCATCGAGCACACCGACGATGAATGCGAGATATCCGATGCAGTCATTTATAATCCCCCCTCAGTCCTTTGTGAGGAGCATTATGATTGGGGTCCCTGTGAGTTAGGCGGGCAAAGCGTTCAAGACTACTGTGAATCCATCGGAGGCCACCAGATTATTGAGGGCGGGTTAGGCGGGGATGCAGATGATACTGTCATTGAATGCGACTCTGAGTGTACTGGGGGGGGTGAAAGCCCCTTCTGCCCTGAAGGCTGTTGCGTGGGAGGCGTTAAAATAGATGAGGAGTTCGAGGAGGAATACGACGTCGTATACGGGGCACGCTCCCCAGGTTGCATGGCCTATACCTCAAGCGACCCCAACCCCCCACACCACACCTCCTGGGATGATGAAAGACAGTGTTGGTATCTCTCAGAAGACAACGTCCAATTCTACATCAACCGGGATGAGGGCTATCAGATGGAAACCTACTGGGATGTGGGGGAAGACGACTTTGTGGGATGCAACGACGATGACCAGCGTTTTGATTTTAATTCCATGTTTTGGGAGGAGCACCCAGGAGACACCGACAGGGATTATGTCTTAGACCGGGCGTGGACGTGGACCCCCCGGGAGGAGGGCGAAGAAATAGGTTGGTGGGGCAGATGGTTTCAGGATGACTTAGCTAATAAAAGATGCTCAAGACCCAACTACGGTATGGGAGAAGGAGAAAAGCCAAGCGAAGACGAACCCCCTGAAACCCCCTTTAAAAGCAAATACCTCTCCCCCAACCCCCACCACAACCCCACAGACGTAGATCAGGAAGCCAATCTGGCGGCAGGATCCCCTGATTTCAACTACGACCCACGGTATTACCGGTTATTCAACATAAACACGGTCTGGTCTAAAGTCTTTAAAGTAACCCCCGAATTGCATTACTTTGATAACATAAACAAAAGATGCACCCTAGCTGAGGGGGGCGTTAAACCCAAATTCATACCCGTTGAGGAAGGCGGAATAAAAGCCTATCAATGCCTTGAAGACAGCCCCGGCAAGGATGCCGAGCATTACGGTGTTAATGGGGGAGACTGTGACGGCGATTCGGATTGTGCGGATGTTTTAGGCCGAGAACTAGTGTGTCTGAACACCCATGCGGCATGGGGTGGGGGTGAGAGTGGTTGCCAGAGGTTTGGGGGGGCGGCTACGTCGGTGGGCCAGGAGAGCCAAGACAACTGCTGCCCCAAAGGGGCGTGTTGGGATTATCACACCCACTGTTGTGCATTTGAGGAACCTAAAAGGGGTATCGGGGAGACTTGCAACTCAGACGATGAGTGTTATTCAAACGATTATCTTACAGTCTGCACCTCCAAGTGCAGGGCGAACGCCGGCGAAGCCATGGATTCATGCGACCCTAAACACTGCTGCCCCAAAGCGGAATCGGGGAGGCCTGATTGGTACTGGGATACTGAGCGCAAGATGTGCCGACAGGATTATCTGAATGTAGGCCAATTCGGCTGTAAATATGATAATGATTGCATGGATGATCT
>WJJK01000396.1 GCA_014729705.1 Candidatus Altarchaeales archaeon
GTCTTGCCCGGGGCGGGAGGTGACTTTCGCCCGGCTTTGTTTTTGTTTGTCGTCTTCCACTAGGAGGACGGCGCCTTTGGTGATTATGTTTCTTCGGGTGTAGTCTTTGTTGGCGGGGTTTTCTTCCACGGAATTTATTTTTTGTTTCACGTATTTCCCGCCTACCTCTACGTGGGCTACTTCGGCTTGGGTGATCCGGGTTTTGCGTCTGCCGCCTTTGGTTTTCACATGCCCGACTTTCTTCCCGCCGACACCCGTCTCTGTGGGCTTGGATCCCTGGTGTTTCTTCCTTTTTTTGTGGGCCCGAGTGGTTTTCCTGTGGTGCATGATTCCAATATATTAAACACTTGTATTATAAAAACACCCCTTTTTATTTAACTATAACTAATATCTGTATTGGTATGAGTGAAAGGTGTCCCACAGGCATTTCGGGTTTGGATGAGATTCTTGGGGGTGGGTTCCCCCGGGGTCGATGCATCCTATTATCCGGGGGCTCCGGCACCGGTAAAACCACGTTTGGCGTTCAATTCCTTGTGGAGGGCATTAAAAAGCATTCCGAGAACGGGGTTCTCGTTACGTTGGAGCAGAACAGCGGGGAGTTGCGCGATGATATGACGCATTATGGCTTCAACATCCAGGAGATGGAGGATAGTCAGAACCTGATTTTAATCGACACCTCCCTTGCTAAGGTCGGCATTAAAGAGTATCTTACGTCTGTGCCCTTGGAGCCGGATTCTAGTTTCAGCCTATTACCTGATGAATTCGACATGGAGAAGATAGTGGATTTGACTGTGTCGGCTGCCGAGAAAATCGGCGCCAAGAGGGTGGTGATAGACAGTCTACCTGCCCTGGATTATATGATAGAGAATGAGGCGGACGTGCGCCGTAGCCTCATAAACATGAACTATCAATTCAAGGAGGCGGGGTTAACCGCGGTATTGATTACTGAATCTTTGGAGGATAACGGCATCACCCGACACGCAGTCGAGGAATACATAACCGACGGCGTAATCATATTGAAAGCCAATGAAGCTTTAGACACCCGCACACTCCGGATACATAAAATGCGGGTTACTAAACACACCCTAAAACCCATATCATTTAACCTAACCCCCGAAGGCATACACATTGAGGCGCCTAAACACAAACTATAAACCGAAAAACCAACACAGATGGCCTCCCTGCTTGAACCTGAAACAATAAACACCCTACTATACAACACCAGCCTACTATACAGCTACCTATTCATCGGCGCCGGACTAAAATACATAGACCAAGCCTACGACGTAGGCATATTCAACAAAAAAAAAGCCTGGACCCTAGTACTAGCCGTAGGCCTGCTGATGGGAATACTAATAACCGTAGACACACCCAGCGCAGAAATACTACTAGCAATCATATTTGGGGTGGCGATTACCGGTAAACTGGATAACAACGCGTTTAGGTCGGTGGCGTTGATCGCGATTTTCATGCCCGTGTTTGTGATGCTTTCTGGTTTCATGGATTATACGTGGGATGTTCGTTGGACTTCTCTTTCTGTTTTGCTTTTTGCGGCAGTCTTGGATGAGGTGTTGGATGAGCAGGCTCATAGGCGCCGCATACCTTTGCTTCATTTCAGGCCTGTGATGAAGCTCACCATGGTTGTGATCACTTTCCTGGGTTTTTATCACTGGGTTTATGTTCTGGCTTTCCTCGCCTTTGACGTGGGTTATCTTTTCATCAGCTGGTATAGCGCTCAATTGGTTGAGGAGATGAATCATTTATCCAAGAAATCCCTGAGAATCCTGTCTGAGAATATATAAATACTCTTTGAAACCAATACTAAACTACTATGGGGTCTAGGGAGGAGGATATTCTCCGGGTTTTGAACGAGGATTTAATGCCTCTTGAGGATATTCATGCTTGTATGGTGGCTCAACGCGGCCTTGAGGGTATCGTGCCTTTAACTGAGGATTTTAAGCGCGAGGTTGTGGGTATTTGGGAGGTCCTCAGGGAGACTATGGACGACCTATTCAACGTCGTCGCCAAATACACTGAATACGGATTAGATAAAGTATATTTTGAGTTAGGCGACTTCGACGTAATGTTCTTCATCCTGCCTGGCACAGACAACGCATTAGTCGCAATAGTACCCGCCCTCGCCAACCGAGGCCTGCTGGAGGTGGAGTTAGAAAACGCCAGGAGAAGAATAATAAAGATACTTGGAGAGGACTAACCCGCATTTATATCAACCAGTATATACTACTTTATTATATACGTTTTTATATCTGTGTTGCCCGAATAATAAACAAACATTAATCGGGGTGGCTGGCTGAAAGATGTATATATTGCCTCTGTATTGGCGAAGGCGCATAAGCCTATTGTCTTCACTGCTTCTGCTTCTGTATGGTGTGTCTTTTAGTTTGGCGGTTTCCCGGGAGTTTCCGTTGGAGTATGACGGTAACGGTAACCTCGTCTCCGACGGCACTTTTTACTATGATTTTGATGGCTGGAATCGGTTGCGGCGGGTGCGGTTGGGTGATGCTTCCGGGGAGGGGGGGGCTTTTTATGCCTACGACGGCAGCGGCCGCAGGATTTTGAAGGTGGTGTTTCACGAGGATGGGACAAATACTACAACCCTTTATCCCTTCAAGGACTATGTTCGCGTGATTAATTCGTCCGGCACCTACGACACCAAATATGTGTATGATAACCAAGACACTCTGCTCGCCCGCCAAGACCCCGACGGCAGTAAATACTACTACCACCCCAATCATCTCGGCAGCACAGATATTGTGACGGATGAATCAGGTGAAGTGGTGGAGGAATATGAATACCTACCCTATGGGGCGGAACTCGCTGGAGGAAATGAACGTTACAC
>WJJK01000397.1 GCA_014729705.1 Candidatus Altarchaeales archaeon
CGACTTCACACACCAGCTTATCCGGGGCATAGGATTTTAAACGCCCCCTAGCCTTGGAGGTGAGACAATAAGTGCAGGATCCAAGACAACCCTCAGAAATAGGTATCACCCCTACGTAGGGGTTTTTTTTGGCTCGCGCAAAACCGAGTTTATCCTCACCCCCTCTTATACAGACAAATCTTTTGCCGCAGAGGATGGATTCAACGGCCTCACACACATCCACGCTGTTCACTCCGATAAAAGAGAATGAGGGATAATCTTCAACGAGGGTTGGGTCTGCAGCAGGCATGCAACCTGCCACCAAAACAGGATCCCCTAACTCAGCTAATTCATCCAAACGCCTTCGGATTTTCCTCTCAGTGGGTGTTTTGACTGTGCAGGTGTTGACTATCGTCAACTGCTGGTTTTCACCAACGACTTCATGACCCTCCTGCAATAGTAATCCAGACATCAACTCGCTGTCTGATTGATTCTGGGTGCAACCGTAGGTATTGATTCTGATTCTCATAAAAACGTGCGCAAGCTTAATATCCCCCCTAAGACAAATAAATAAATTGTTTATGAAAAAAATTTTTTTGATTTCACTAATCTTTTTGGTTGGATGCCTGAATCCGCCGCAGACCGTTAAATACGTTTGTCCCGATGGCTCCATAGTGAATGAGTCGAGGGACTGTCAACTAACTGCGCATAAAACCCCCTCATCCAGCGGAGGGGACGTCCAACCCAAAAACCTAAGTAACGTGGAAACAAAAGATTGCATTACCCTCGGCTGCCATGTAGGCTCTGTTTTCGCGGCAAGCCGAAACTCTGAAGTATTTCATCTTTGCGGATGCTCCCACGCCAAAAGAATTAAACCCGAAAACCTATTGTGCTTCAACGGCACTAAACAGGCGTATGAAGCAGGTTACCAGCCTGCCAGCTGCCTTAACTAGCCTCGAAGTTTTTTCATGTGGTCGATTCTCTTCTCAATCAACGCCCGTGTACCAATATCTTTCCTGTGGAATAACTCCCCCTCTACGTGTTTCATGGATTCCTCTACCACAACCTCCGCCTCGGTTATGCAGTTAGCTGAACCCACGACGGCTATCGCTCGGGAGGAGCTTGTTAAAATCCGCCCACCCTCCTCGGAAACGCTTGCGTAAAAGACGTTACCCCCAAGATCCTGGATCTTTTTCTCGTTAACCTTAACTTCAACCCCCGTGGCGGGGTCCTCGGGATACCCCTGGGGAACGAGATACTTGCAAACTGAGGCTTGTTTTTTGAATCCGAATTTATTGGTGAGCATCCCGCCTGCCATCCTCTCGCAAACGTCTAGGAAGTCATAATCCAGCAGCGTTAATACGTTCATAGCCTCCGGATCCCCAAGCCTTGCGTTGAATTCAATAACCTTCAAACCCTCTTTTGTGGCCATGAACTGTCCGTATAGGAAGCCCACATACTTTTCGCCGGTCTCACTTTTTATTGCGGAAACCGTCTTTTGCATTATGTCTACTGCTTCTTCATAATCCTTTTCACTTAGAAAAGGGAGTATGAACCCGCAACCGTTGTATGAGCCCATCCCGCCGGTGTTAGGCCCCATATCCCCTTCATAGGCTCTCTTGTGATCCTGTACCATAGGCATTCCAACAAGGTTTTCCCCGTCAACGAAAGCCTGCAGCGTGAACTCCTCACCTTCAAGCCTCTCCTCAACTAAAACCTCGTTTATTTTTCCCAATCCTGTGTTAAGAACAGTTGAAGCGTATTTAGCGGCGCCCTCGCGGTCGAAGTGTTCACCCATGATTTTAACTCCTTTACCGCCCGTTAAGCCAGCGGGCTTAACCACGACGTCGAAGCCGCAGTCTCTGATGTATTGCTCAGCCTCCCCCGCCTGCTGGAATACGCGGTAGCGGGGCAGCCCGGGAATATTGTGGTCAGCCATCAAGCTTCGTTGAAAGGTTTTATTGGTCTCTATTTGGGCTGCAGCCTGCCTGGGGCCGACACATAAAATCCCCTCATCAGATAAGTAGTCGACTACCCCACAGGATAGGGGGGCTTCAGGGCCTATGACTACTAAATCAATACCTGTGTTCTTCGCGTACTTCAGGACCTCAGGCCCCTGGCATATCCCTCCAAGGGAGTAGTCTTTGGCGATTCTCGCTATCCCCGGGTTCACCGAGGTCATGAAAGCATAGACGTCTGGTTTCTGCGGGCTATGTCTTAAAGCACAAGCCAAAGCGTGTTCCCTTGCTCCGTTTCCAACCACCAAAACCTTCATTTTACATAAGTTAAAGGCGCATAATATTAATAAGTAAATATGGAAAGAGCATCATCGGGGATACCTGGGTTAGATGAGTTGTTGGATGGAGGCATACCAAGGGGTCACTCGGTTTTGGTGACAGGTGGATGTGGAACAGGGAAAACCGTTTTGTCCCTGCAATACCTATACCACGGAGCAAGCCGGGGGGAGCCTTCTTTATACGTTACTTTCGAGGAGAGTAAAAAAAAGATCCGAGCCCAGATGAAGGCATTCAACTGGGATGTTGAGGTTCTTGAAGAAAAGGGTTTATTTGAGATTTATGCTGTTGACACTGAGGACCTGGATGAAGCCCTCTCTAAGGTTAAGGAAAAAACCGAGAAACAAAACACTAAACGCCTTGTGATAGACAGCTTAACAACCATGATGGAGCATGGAGTGGTATACACCTCCCAGATTTCAAAGGACATGAGTCAAGCAGTCTCCTCAACTATTTTCACAAGAAGAAACCAAAGCCTAACCCGACGAGACATCTATCAAGCGATCGGCTTCATAAACAACCTTAACACCACCTGCATACTAGTCAGCGAGGTGGGCGAGCAATCCAAGTACCTCTCCCGAGACACTATAAGCGAGTTCGCCTCAGACGGCGTCATATTACTTGAAAACAGCACCGTATTAGGCGGTTTAGAGAGGCTTTTGTCTGTGAGGAAGATGAGGGGGTCCGCCATAAAAATGGATATCCTGCCCATGAGCTTCAGGGAGACTGGGATTGAAGTATCCTCAACCGAAACCCAGACGAGTAAGTGGGCTAAACACCGCCATAAAAAATGAATTCCCGCATAAAAACTATCCGGGGAATCCTCGAGCAATTATACAGTGAATTAGGTTCCGCCCACGCCTGCCTGGTGGCGAAGGAGGATTTGGAGGGGGTGATAATGTTTCCCGACACCTTCAAATCCCGGGCTTCACCCATCTGGAGCCCGTTAAGCTGCGTACTACAATCCATGCTTGTGATGGTGGCGGAAAACATGGAATGCCCGTTCGACAGATTGTATGTGGAGTTGTTTGATTTCAGCATAATATTTCTTGTATTGCCTAACACCGACACAGCCTTGATTACCATATGCGATAAGAATTCGTTTAAAAAGTTAGATGATTTGGTTGGTTTAATGGAGGGGGCGCGGGATAGGATTATGTCGGTTGAGTTTCAGTAAAGAAGGGGTGTGGCCGATCTCCAGTTAGATGCGGGTTGCGAGGTGTTTATCCACTTTAGGGGGTTTGTTTTAACCGCCTTCTTCGGGGTTTCCCAGGGTTGTTGGGTGTAGTTTATTTTCATTTTATTTTTGGAGTCGGCCACAGATCCAAGCGGATTGTGTGTGTTGGGGGGGGGGTCAGCCAACCACCTTCCCAAAACACTTTTTATCGGATGGGTTTAGGCTATTTTCGCATAAATTGAGAGCCTTTTTAGGGTGTATGTGTTCCCTCTCATACATAGATTTCGGATTCCCTTTATAAACTGGTTTTCCGTGTGCAATGGAAAAGTATTATTTTATTGTTCCCTTATCCTTGGGTGGACCTTGACTTTCGAAGGCACCTTCAGGCAGCGGAAAATCTAGCCTCCCATCTTAATCGGGAAATAAACGATTATGTCGGCGTCTGGCGCGACGGCAAACAGAAAAAGGGCGCGCTTGGGGATTCAACCTTTGCCGTTGACGTTCCCCTTGAACGGGGTGTCACCGATTTTTTCAGCGACACTGATTTTAACGCGTTGGTTGTAACCGAGGATCAGGGTCCCATCCGCCAGGACACGGACTATGAGGCTGTGTACGTCATCGACCCCCTGGATGGATCAAGGAATGCGAGGAGGAATCTCCCCTTCTACGGCACAAGTATTGCGGTTTATGAACCGGAAGCCTCATCAGTGTTGGATGCAAAAGCTGCGGTTGTCCGAAGATTCGATGAAAAAGAGGTTTTCACCTGGTCTTCAGGCTGCAAACCAACGTTAAACGGCAGAGCACTTAAGCCTTCCACTAAACAGGACTTCACAGACCTTGTATTGGCTTCAGGAAATCATTTCGCTTCATCCTACGACATCTACCTGCCTTTGTTTAAAAAGCTTGGCGAGGGCGGATATGATGTTTGGATTAAGTCCCTTGGCGCTTCTGCGCTTGAACTTTGCTATCTTGCCTGCGGCAGATTAGATGCGGTATGCGACATAAGATCCTTGTATTGTAGGGCCCCCCAACCCCAAGTCTATGACGTTGCAGCGGGGTTGAACATATTAGCGGCAACCCAGGCGCCGTTTGTTTATGGTTCACGGAGGCTTGATGGGAGATTGGACTTGGATGCGGGGTTGCCCGCATGTTTTGTGGGGGCATGCAGTCAAAACATATACGACAAAATAATTTCGACGATAAACGAATGAATTTGTGGTTGGTTTTTATTACCGCCCCTGCATTACATAGAAGGAAACAACATGAAAGCAGAAGACGAGTTCACAAAAAAAATCGCAGGCGAAGTCACACTATCCGATTCGCCTGGGGCTGCCATGAAAAAATGGCGTCAGATTTTTGGATTCAAACAATCCACTATCGCATCTAAACTAAGTATCTCACCCTCCGTCGTATCAGACTATGAATCAGGCAGAAGAAAAAACCCGGGAGCAGGATTCATAAAACAATACATAACAGCCTTAGTTAAAACCGATAAAGAAGCCGGGGGGCAGGTGGTCTCTAAATTCTCTTCGGAGGAAAAAAATTCGCTAATCAATGTCCGCGAGCTTCTGACACCCCTGCCTGCCAAGAAACTGCTTGAGTTCTTGGATGCGAAGGTAATCGCCTACCCTCAGCCTGTGGAGAGGATGATGTTGGGGGGTGTAAGCGTAATAGACAGCTTAACAGCCATACTTGAATTGTCTGAAAACGATTTCACGGAAATATATGGGTCAACCATGAACCGGGCGTTGATTTTCACGGGAGTCAGCCTTGGAAGAAGCCCCTTGGTCGCGGTTAAGGTAACCTCCCCTAAACCCTCATTAATAGTCCTCCATGGGTTAAACCCCAACGCCGTGGATAAGCTTGCGATTAAAATCGCCGAATCGATAAAGGTTCCTCTTGCGGTATCCCAACTTAAGCAAACCAATGAACTCATCGACACGTTAAGGGAGCATCTAACATGACCTCGAAAACTGATTCAACCGGAATAGTAGGCTGGGGGGCTTACGTCCCCCGCTTCAGGGTAACCGCCCACGAAATAGCGCAAATCTGGGGGGACGAAGGCGATAGAATGAGCCGTGGATTAAATGTTGTTGAGAAAAGCGTTCCAGGGATGGATGAAGACGTCGTGACTATATCGGTTGAGGCGGCCCGCAATGCAGTAGCCCACGCAGGGGTTGAACCTCAAACGATTGGAGCAATATATGTTGGAAGCGAATCCCACCCCTACGTCGTCAAACCCACCGCCACAATAGTTGCTGAAGCGATATCAGCCACCCCCGACTTAACAGCAGCGGACATGGAATTTGCGTGTAAGGCGGGTACTGCGGGGATGCAGGCGTGTTTCTCCCACGTGAAATCAGGCAACATGACGCACGCATTGGCGGTTGGGGCTGACACAAGCCAGGGCAAACCAGGCGACGCCCTTGAATACACCGCAAGCGCAGGCGGGGCGGCATATATACTGGGGAGGGAAAATGTACTCGCCGAAATCCAAGACACCCTCAGTTTCACAACCGACACCCCTGATTTCTGGAGGCGGGAGGGCCAGGAGTTCCCCCGACACGGCTCCCGTTTCACCGGCGCGCCCGCCTACTTCAGGCACGTTAGTTCTGCCGCAAAAAATATTTTGGAGAAAAACAACCTCACACCCAAAGACTTTGATTTCGCAGTATTCCACCAACCTAATGGACGCTTCCCCCGTAGGGTCGCAGCTAAACTGGGTTTTGAGAAAAAACAGGTTGAGGAGGGTCTTTTAACCCCTTTGATCGGGAACACCTATTCGGGGGCAACCCCCCTAGGCTTGTCTGCGGTGCTTGATGTTGCGAAACCCGGACACCGTATCCTAGCTGTGAGCTACGGATCGGGCGCGGGGTCGGACGCATTCATAATCGAGGCCACAGAACTGATTTCAGATAAAAGAAACCCTAAGCCGATACGCCCAACCCTTGAGGATAAAACCTACATATCCTATGCGCAGTATGCGAAATATAAAAGCAAGATTCTTGAGGTGGGATTGAAAAAATGAATGTAGGAATAATAGGGGTCGGGATGACCGGCTTCGGAGAATACTGGGATAAAAGCTTCAAAGACCTAGTGGTTGAAGCAGGATCCAAGGCCATCAAAGACGCAAACATCGAGGGCAGGGACATTGACGCGGCTTTCGCAGGATCCATGACTCCGGGGATGTTCCTGTCTCAGGAGCACGTTGGGGCGTTGGTAGCCGACTACGTGGGGTTAGCCGGCATACCCGCAACCCGGGTTGAAGGGGCCTGCGCCTCAGGCGGTCTGGCTCTTCAATCAGCTTACCAAAGCATCAAATCCGGTGAATACGACATCGTCGTCGCCGCGGGAGCCGAGAAGATGACTGACGTATCTACCGGCCAGGCGACGATAGCCTTAGCTGGCGCATCGGATCAGGAGTGGGAGGCCTTCCACGGCGTAACCTTCCCCGGATTGTATGCCTTGATGGCTCAAAGACACATGATTGAGTATGGCACGACGGAGGAGCAGCTGGCGCAGGTTGCCGTGAAAAACCATAGAAACGGGGCACTCAACCCCTATGCCCAATACCGGCGTGAGGTAACCGTAAAGCAGGTGCTTGAGAGCATCCCCATCGCTGACCCACTTAAACTTTTGGACTGCAGCCCCATAACCGACGGTGCTGCGGTGGTTATCCTGGCTAATGAGGAGAAAACCAGGAGACTCTCTGAAAACCCTGTTTGGATTAAATCAATCGCCTCCGCCACAGACACCCTAGCCTTACACGATAGGGAGAGCCTGTGTCAGACTAAGGCTGCAGCGTTGGCAGGCAAGAAAGCCTTTATGAAGGCGGATCTTAAACCAAAAGACATTGGATTCGCTGAAGTCCACGACTGCTTCACTATAGCCGAGGTTATGGCAGTAGAGAGCCTGGGCTTTTGTGAGGTGGGTGAAGGAGGCGTATTCACTGAAAAGGGGGAGACCGCGCTTGACGGCAGCATCCCCGTGAATACGTCTGGAGGCCTTAAATCCAAGGGTCACCCGGTGGGCGCCACAGGCATTGCGCAGGCGGTTGAATGCGTAACCCAGCTTCGAGGGTTGGCGGGTGAAAGACAGGTTAAAGACAACCCTAGATACGGTATGTCTCATAACGTC
The DNA here is from genome assembly GCA_014729705.1 of Candidatus Altarchaeales archaeon. Lineage (GTDB taxonomy): Archaea > Altiarchaeota > Altiarchaeia > IMC4 > SCGC-AAA252-I15 > WJJK01. The sequence goes on from WJJK01000397.1 coordinate 7,588, forward strand.
GGAGGGTCGGGGGCGACCGCTGTTGTGACAATATATGAGGGGGGTGCATAAAAGATGACTGAGGGCATCGCCTTACACTGGAGACTAATACAGCCCCGCTATAACCTCGTGGGAACTGAATGCAGAACCTGCGGCGGAAAGTATTTCCCCCCAAGAAACATCTGCCCCAAATGCAGGCGTAAAAGCCGGATTGAAAAATACAAATTCAGCGGCAAAGGCGAGGTATTCAGCTACACAATAATACGGGCAACCCCCAAGGGATTCGAGTACCAGAAACCATACCCCGTCGCAGTAATACAGCTTGTGGAGGGGCCTAAAATAACAGCCCAAATCGTCGACTGCAACCCAGACGAAATCAAAGTCGGGTTGAAAGTAGAATCCTGCTTCAGAAAAATAATAGCAGACGGAGAAGAAGGCATAATACGCTACGCATACAAATTCAAAAAACAAAAAAACTGAATACAAATTATGTGGATGGCTTTCTTGAGGAAAAAACAAGAAAAAAACCTTTTCCACAAACTGGCTTTCTGGGAAAATAAGGAAGCTAGAGGCGTTAGGCCTCTAGAAGCATTGGGCTTGGCCTTTCAGGCATTTGGTGGTCATCTGTTGTATGTTGTCTAACCACTGGTCGGTTATCTGCTGGGCTTTCCCCTTGGTTTCTGGGTCTCCGATTACTTCGATGCTTGCGGCCAGCGGGTTGTTGATTGGCTTGCCTATCTGGCTCATCAACCGGACGTACACTTGTTCTGCGCCTTCGGCTGCGATATCTTGCGCAATCTCTTTGGATAGGAGATTGTAGAGTTTGCCTACGTGGTTGACTGGGTTTTTGCCGGCGGTCGCCTCCATGCTCATGGGGCGATAGGGTGTTATCAAGCCGTTTGCGCGGTTGCCGCGGCCCACCGATCCGTCGTCTCCATGCTCGGCTGAAGTGCCTGTGACAGTCAAAAAGATTTTGCCTTCATCCAGGTTGTCGCCGGTGTTGATGTGTACTTCAACGTCTTGGGATGTGATTTTTGAGATGAAATCCAGTATCAACTGCTGCTGCTGCTCAATGATGTTGACGTATTCATCCAGGTCCCTGATTTTCTCAGACACCATGGCGTTTGCGATGGTGAGGATTATTTTTTCGCCGTGGCGCACACCCATAACCTTCACGTCCTGTCCGGATGCGGGGATCTTCTCCTCCATCTCCCCGTTTATGTAGTTCTCGGTTTCATAAACCAGTTTCTCGGTTAAACTGAATGGGGCGTGGCTCACTCCAAAGCTTGTGTCGTTTGAATGCGGTATCCCCGTGCGCCCGAACACGTCCCTCAGATCCGTTGAACCCATGCCGATTTTCTGATCCAATATAACGTGTTCCTCAACGTCTATGTAGGGGAAATGCTTTGACAGGTACTCCTTAGCAGAGTCTTTCACTATCGAGTCGACTGGTATGGGCTCCCTGTCTACTTCCGTGGTAGCCCGACCCGACAATAATATGTATACGGGTTTTATTAATTCTCCCTCCCCGAATACGGGGTTGGATTGTCCTCCAACCAACTCCACCTGATCGGTGTTGTGGTGCATTATCTGGCCGAAACGCTTCATATACTCCTGGGATAAGGCGCGGCTTACCGCCTCCGCCAACCCGTCGCAGATGCTGTCTGGGTGTCCCACTCCTTTACGTTCAACCAACTCGATTTCGTGTTTGCTTAGCGGGTTCTCATCCAAGAATTCAACTGTGATGTTCTTCATTTTAGGTACACACAAAAGGAAAATGATTTTTATCCGTCTCTCACGCCGTCTGTTGAGATGTCGAATACGCATTCAGCGTCCGGCATGCTGGGTGAATCGATTAATTTAGCCACCCTCTTTGTGGCTTTGCCTTTTCTAAGGTAGACTCTGAAGGTTGAGTGGTGTCCTACCACGTGCCCCCCTATGGGTGAGGTGGGGTCCCCGAACATTATGTCCGGCCGCGACATAACCTGGTTTGTGACTATTACCGCCGCATTATGCAGGTCCGCCAGTCGCCTCTGCAGAAGGTGCATGTGGCGGTTAAGCTTCTGCTGGCGGTTGGCAAGCGTTCCCCTGCCTGTGTATTCCGCCCTAAAGTGAGCTGTAAGCGAGTCCACCACAACCAAACCTATTTTTTTCTCGTCCATTAATTCCGCTGCCTTCTCCGCTAAAAGCATTTGGTGGTCTGAGTTGTATGCACGCGCCACCTGAATGTTTGAGAGGGCTTCCTCAGGGTCTAGTTCAAGCGCCTTAGACATCTGCTGGATTCGGTCGGGGCGGAACGTGTTTTCAGTGTCTATGTAGACTGCGCCGGCGTCTAAACCCCCCTTTTCTTTAGGTAGTTGGGCTGTGATTGATAGCTGGTGGGCTATCTGTGTTTTACCTGACCCGAATTTACCGAATAACTCTGTTATCGCCTGGGTTTCGATTCCGCCTCCGAAAAGGTTGTCAAGCTCTTGTGAGCCTGTGGTGAGTTTGCCTATCTGCTCTCTTTTAGCTAATACGTCGAGGCCGGATTCGAACCCCATCTTGAGGTTGGTTCTGGCGGCGTCAATGATTTTCTGGGCGGTTGATTCGCCTAATCCTATGTCCATCATCTCGCCGCTTGAGGCTGCGGCGATGGCTTCCACCGAAGCGTATCCTGCTTCCCTGAGTTTCTCTGCGATGGTCGCTCCAACACCTGGAAGCTCTTCAATGTCCATATTAGGCTTCAAAATATATGTAGTATGTCAATAAAAAAACCCACAGAGCAGGGGAAAAATAAAATTAGTCCACTGTTTTCTCTAGTTTCTTTATCAACGTCTCCCCGCCAATCAGACTGTGTTTTAACACGTCTATGAGTGTTTTGGCTGTGACTATCTTGATTTTACCTTCATATCTCTTCTCTAGTAACACATCCTTTTCATTGGTTTGGGGTATTATGACTTTCTTCAGCCCGGCTTCGATTGCTGCCTCGATTTTCTGGGTGACCCCGCCTATGGGCAGGACCTCCCCTCGCACAGTTAATGATCCGGTCATCGCAACCGACTGGTCTACTGGTATCGACTGTAGCGCTGATATTACGGCCACCGCCACGGATACGGAGGCGCTGTCGCCTTCCACGCCTTCATAGGTTTGCAGAAACTGTATGTGGATGTCGTGGTTGGAGACGTCTTTTCCAGATATTTTTTTGATTAACGCGGAGACGTTGGTTACTGCTTCTTTTGCTATTTCCCCTAGTTTTCCGGTTGCAACTATCAACCCGGATCTCCTGCTTTGGGCGGGCGCCACCTCAGCTACTATCGGAAGCACCGTGCCCCCCTCCCCTATGACGGCCAGCCCGTTGACTCTGCCTTTCTTGCCCCCCTTTGTTTGGAGTATGTGGTATTCCTTTTTCTTTTCAAGGTATACGTCGCCTACTTGTTGTTCTAGGGTTCTTGCGGATTTCTTTCCTTCTAAGACGTCTTCGGCTGTAACGTATTTATGGTTTTTTCCGTTGGCTATGTCGCCTGAAGCCCTAATCAATCCTCCAAGCTCCCTGAACCTTAGGGTGATCTTGTTTTTAGTGCCCGCCTTCCGTTTGGCTTCCCGGATTATCTCTTCCACCGCGTCTTTGGTGAAATGAGGTATCTTCCCGTCTTTGGTTACTTCCTGGGCTACGAATTGCACCAACTTCTTCCTGTTTTCGTCGGTGTCTTTGATGGTGTCTTTCATAAATATTTCGTATCCGTATCCCCTTATCCTTGATCTTAGGGCTGGGTGCATGCCCTCCATTACCTGCAGGTTCCCCGCTGCCACCATGATGAAGTCGCATGGCACGGGGTCGGTCATAACCATAGCCCCTGAGCTCATCTCGCTTCGCCCGGTTATTGAGAGTTTCTTCTCCTGTAGCGCTGTTAATAGATCCAGCTGGCTTTTGCCTAACACTCCGACTTCGTCTATGAACAACACTCCCTTGTTGGCTTTATGGATTAATCCTGCGACGACTCTAAGGTGTGGTGGCGTGCCTAAACCCCCTGATTGTAGGGGGTCGTGTTTCACGTCGCCTAGTAGTGCTCCGGCGTGGGCGCCGGTTCCGTCGTGGAAGGGAGCCATCTTTTTCTCGGCGTTGTCTACGATTAACCGGGGTGTTTTTGTCTGGTTTTTCCCCATCATAGCGCGGATGTTGACTCCGAAAAGCAGAAACATCACTACCCCGAACCCCATCCATGCTGCAAGTAGTATGGTGTCTTGGACTACGCCTAAAACGTATGCGATTATGGGCAGGAAGAAGAAGAGGAATAGCATTAATGGCACCCTCATGTTGCCTTCCTGGCCTTCGGTTTTTTCTTCTTGGGCGCGGGCGGCCTTTATTATTTCTCTGCCTTTGCCGGCTTCTACTGTCTGGATTTTGGGGTTGTTTTCATCTTCGAGGTTGGGTAGCGACAGCATGTCTACGAGGGCTTCGCAGGGTAGTAGTTCCGCCATTGCGTTTGCGAGCATGCTTTTGCCTGTGCCTGGCTCCCCGATTAAAAGCAGGTGTCTTCTTTGTTTAGCGGCCTTTCGTATTATTTCAACTGCCTTCTTCTGGCCGATTACTTGGTCTATGAGTTTGTCTGGGACTTTTATCTCGTCGGTGTGTTGGAAGTCATCCCAGTTTTTTATGTCTTCAACGGTTTTTTGACTGCCTTTATTTTTCTCTTTTACCATCTTAATGTTTTTTTTTGTGGAGATGTAGAATATGTCTTACTTTACTATAAAAGAAAAATTTTTTTTTTATACATTCATTCCTTGTTCAACGGATTTTATGCTCTCTAGTATCGCTTCATCGGATTTATAGTGAGGGTCTAGGTTTTGGTGGGCTTGCCATAGTTTCCTGGCGTCCTCTTGGTTGCCTATGATTTTGAGTATTTCGGCGGTCCAAAGCAGGATGTTTTGGTCTGTGTGGTTTTGCTCGTCGCATACCTTCAGTCCCTGAAATAAGTGTTTTTTTAGGTTGTTTTTTTGTTTTTCGTCCGGGTTTTTTTCCTTTATTTTTTTGAGCATCCCAAGCATGTATTCCAGGCGTTGGTTGGCTGTGGCTTTGGCTAATGTGGTCTGCATTCTTTCGGCTTCTCCCCCGCCTATTATTTCGTCTGCCGCATTCACGCCTTGTTGTTCGAAGGTTTCCACTGCTATGTCTTTGTCAACTATTTTTATGGGTTTTTTCATCATCTGCTGGATTTTTTCTTTCTTGTTTTCTTGGGGTTCTCTTTTTTCTTGGTTTTCTTCCACCACCTTTAGTCGGGTGGGCTGGGTGGCTGCCTTTATTTTTTCGGTTTCCCGCCTGCTTTTTTTCTCCATCACCTTCTTTAGCACACCCTTTAGTTGGCTGGGTGTGGGGCGTTTCTTGGTTAATAGTATTGTTGCGGTGTTGTGGTTTAGGCTTGTGTCGTTTTTCTGTTGGCTTATTTCCTCTGACGTGTCTGCAGCCCATTTTGCGTCCTCCAGTTTGTCTGTTTTTATGAAGTAGATTGCTCGGTTACTCCAGATCACTTGGTTTTGGGGGTCGTCTTGGCTTGCGAGTAGAAAGGTTTCCTGGGCTTTCTCTGGTTTTTTCAGCAGGTAGTGGGTGCAGGCGAGGTTGTTTTCTATTACCGCCTGTACCTGAGGCGGTATCTCCGGGTCTTGTTTGAGTTGTTCTGTTAATTCCGTGAATAGTATTTCCGCCTCCCTTAGGTTTTCTTGGTTTCCTCCTTCTTTTTTTTGTTTGGCTTGCATCACCAGGCAGGCGGCGTAACCGTTTTTGGCTATTAAGTCTTTGTCGTCTTGCTTTAGGTTGGTTTTGAAGCGTTTACCTGCCTTCTCAAACCGAGTTAACCGGTACCAGCCGTAGCCGATGTTGTTTGAAATGTTTTTCTTGGTTTCAGGGGCTAATTTGAGGTTGTGTTTCTTCACCAATGAAATGATTTCAGCGTAGCCCTTCAACGCCTCCTGATATCGGCCTTCCTTCAAGGCTTGGGTTTGTTGCTCGGATTTAGCGTGCAAGTACTTAAGTAGCTTGTCTTGGTCGGAGCCGTCAGGCGGTGTGTCACCGCCTCCACCCCCTAAACCCTTAAACATCTTCCGATCCACAACCCGGAAAGGAATCTGGGTCTTAATCTCAGGCATCTTACTGTGTTAATACTTTGCCTGGAATACAATTAAAAAGATACGGTTTTCATTCCTCAAGAAGTCTACTGACCCTCTCCCTCAGCTGATCTTCAGTGAGTTGATTATTCTCTCTTATTTGGTCTATCTCAGCTGCTTTATCGTCTGATTTTAAAGTATCTTTAACCCATTTGGATAGATTGCCTGTTCGAACCTGTTGACCAAATAGTCTTTCTCCTTGATCGCCTCTAAGCTCCTGTGCAAACTCCTTTAAAGTACTCATCTTTCTACCCTCAAAGTTGAATTCCTGACCTTGGGGAGCAGCCTTCACCTTTGGAGCTTCCCTTGGTTGGGATGTTTCTGAGCCTGAAGTATCTTCTCCCCCTGAATCCATCACTGAATCAGGATCTAATTC
>WJJK01000006.1 GCA_014729705.1 Candidatus Altarchaeales archaeon
CGAGCAAGTATATGAGAAACTCGACGCCCTGATTAAGGACACGAAAAAGCCTCCCGGGATCAAAGCCTACGTAGTCGGAGGCCCCGCATTAGTTGAAATAGATCGGCTGGTCGGTCCTGAGATGGGCAGGGTCATGCGCATGACTATGGGGGGGATAATAGTTGTCGTATTCCTTGTCATGCAAAACATCGCCTACGGGATACTGCCTCTTTTCACCATATTTTTCGGCACCGCCTGGAGCATGGCCATGTGGGCTGGGTTAGGCCAGAACCTAACCTACAACACCTCAGGCGTTTCCTCACTTATTATGGGCATTGGCATAGACTTCGGCATCCAGACGATCACCCGATTCCGGCAAGAGCTTAAAATACAGGTTAATGCGGATAAGGCCCTCTCCGAAACCCTTGCCAACGTCATAACTCCGATGTCAACCACCACCCTCGCAGCCTTAATAGGTTTTAGGGCTATGGCTATGGGGGAGCTCACATTCCTAGGTGAGATGGGCAGCATAATGAGTCTGGGAGTGTTAGGCTGCATGCTGGCTACGTTAACCATAGTGCCCGCTCTCATGATAATCTATGTGAAACACGTTAAACCCATTAAATTATGGGAGGTATTTAGAAGATGAAAACACGAAAAACCTTTTGGACGCTATTTATGACGCTATTGTTCTCGATAAACGCAGTACCCCAGACGCCGACGCCCTCTGCCATGACTCTGGATTACGCTCAAACGATTGTGCCTCAGGGACTTCAACCCAAAGACATCAAACCGCTCTACATTGTTGTTAGGAATACCGGTGGTTTGCCTGCCAGGGATGTGCGGGTTGACATCCCCACAACCGGTGGTGGACTCTACACTGAGGGGCCCTCCGGGTCTGACGTGACTTCAGGGGGAAGCTGGTTTCTGGGTTCAATTAATCCAGGGGGATCCGCACAGATAGTGTCCTCGGTGAGGGTTGATGAAGACCCCCGCATAGGAACCCACTACCTGATAGTCTACGTAACCTATGATGAGTCAAGATACGACAGCATGGGCAGGCTGGTCAGCGAGGAGAAGAAAACCAAATGGCTTCTGCCTGTTGAAGTGCAATCCGGCAGCCTTCTTGAGCTGTCAGACTATGATGTTGATCCAGCGAAGTTGACTTCAGCAGATAACGTTAAACTGGTTTTAACGCTTGAAAACACGGGTGAATCGGATGCCCAAGACATCACCTCATATCTTGGCATGCCCAATGACGGGTCACCCGCCTCCACGGAAGCTAACCTACAGTTAAGCCGCTTTTTCACGGTACTGGGGGCCTCCCAGAAAAAAATCGGCGACTTGGCGAAGGACATGGAAAAAGACGTTGAATTAGACGTGCACATAGACGAGCAGACCCCCTCTAAAGCCTATACCCTGCCTGTGACCGCCGAATACGAGGATAGAAGCGGCACCAAACACGTGGACGTGTTTTATGTGGGAGTCTACGTATCAGGGGGCGGCAAGATTACTGTAAGCGATTTTCAAACTGACCCTATGGAACTTCACTCAGACGACAGGGAAGTGCAGTTTAAGGGTTTGATTGAGAATCAGGGCGCCCAGCAGGTTAAAAACATTAAACTAACCTTTAACCCCAAGAAACCTGTATTAAACTCAAGAAGCTTCATCCAGACTAAACAGGTGGGGGTTCTAAGGGCAAGCCAGTCAATCCCCTTCACATTCTACGGGGACGTTGAAGACGACATATCCCCCCAGCAGACTGAGGTCGGGTTTCTTTTGGAGTATGAAGTCAACAACCAGAAGATGACTGAGGAGGTGACTCATAAAATAGATATACTTGACCACCCCCGATTCAGATTGTCTGTTAACGCCTCCCCCACCCCGCCCGGCCGCAAAGGGAATGCCGCAGTAGATGTGGAAAACATTGGAAGCGAGTGTGACGGAGTCACACTAATTGTTTTGGAGAAACGCGACCAGCCACTAAGCTTTTCCGATAAATCCATGTACATAGGCGACATGAAACAAGCAGACTCGGGCAAGGCAAGCTTCACATA
>WJJK01000398.1 GCA_014729705.1 Candidatus Altarchaeales archaeon
ACTTGGGGAAGCAGCCGTATCCTGGCCATTACACCGGCAACTCCTCTACGCCGAACCGCATCCCCGCCGGCAGTGTCGTTTCATCACTCAGGCGATAGAATGGCCCACTCAACACGGCATTTCTGACCAGTGGCGTCGGCGGGACCGTGACCAGATCATAGACACTCATACGGCTCTTCGGCCCCAGATCAGCTGGATTAAGCAACAGGGGCACAGACACACCCTGATCTTCCCTTTCTTCGTATGTCAACTCCTGGCTCTGCACCCGCACCTTACTCATAAACTTGCCTAAGCGAATGTAGCTTGGAAGCTGGGTTGGCTCTCGACAGAACACATAACAAACCGCCTCGTTGCCTACGGCCAGGTATCGGATGCGCCCGAACTGAGGACGGTTAGTCGCGTTAACTTTCTGACGCCTTCCGTCGCGTGGATAGACATACCACACCTTGCCGCTCTGCTCCATCCGGCTACCGTCCGGTCGGGTGACCAACACACCAGCTCCCATAGCGGACCAGTAGGTCTCCGGCTGTGCATTGAACTGTTCAATGAAGAAGCGAGGCTGTCCTTGTACGGTGCCCGGTGTGATATAGACACCCTGCCGGTTAAGCCCTTCGAGATGTTGGCGGTAATGTATAGTCCCATCGTTGGAATATGGCGCTTGGCAAAAACCCATCGCATAGGCCAGGGCGTAGTTGCCGATCAAGGGCTCGGTATAGTAGAAGTTGCTGATTTCGCGGCTGCTGAAGAAGGTTTTCTCCATCAGCGTCAGCCAACAACGATAGATGTGCATATCCGCTCTCCCCCTAATAGGAAACACGCCCCAACATCGCCTCCACTTCCGCATCATCGCTATATAGGTCAATCAGTTCATCTACCAACGTGTCTACCTCATCCGCCGGTACCCAGACCACAGACCCGACCACCCGCTGGCTTAGCGCTCGCGCGGCATCCCGTGCTGTTGAGACCACAGCCTGCGTCACGAGTGGGAACTCCAGCTCATTAGCATCGCCCTTGAGTCGATCATAGACCGCTTGGGTCAACTCCAAATTGCTGAATAACTCGCAATTGCTGAAAGCTATGCCGGTCAGTAGATTTTTCACCTTGCCGATGCGCGAGGAGATAGCGCCGTAGCGGGTGGTACGCAGCAGATTGCCCAGTACATAGCGCAGTTCATCCGGAGTCATGTCCTTCAGGGTCTCAATCTCCAGAAAGAACGCCTCTGGCTTGACGTACTCATCACTGCCCAATCCCGTCATCCGTTGTTCCCTCTCCCGGTCCCAGGGAGTACCGTCCTCAAACGGTGCGTTGAAGGTGCGCACGTCCGTGATCGTCGATGCCGGATGCAAGCTGAAGGCATCGTCGGTAATGACGCGCGACTTCTGCGCCCCACCCCCGCCAGCGGCATAGCCGTAGATCATGCAGTCAATACACTGACCGCAGGGATTGTTGGTGTTGAGGGCACACAGCCCTTCACCGCCCTCGCCTTCGTAAAGCAGCCCGTGGCGACGCAGAAGTTCGCGTCCGGTACGGCGCTCGGCTGCCGTCTGCTTACGTTTGCTGATGACGACGCGGCGGATCAGCGACTGATCCTCCAGGCCAGCATGTACGAACTCTTTGTTTTGTGCCTCCCCACTGCCCTCGGTACGGAAAATGGCTTCCGACTCGATCCGCCGCACCAGGAGCAGACTCACATAGCGACCCTGCGGATTATTGGTATAGTTCTCCAGCATCTTATCGCTGTATTTATCCAGAACAGACATTGTATTTACCTCCCTTGGTCTATCTTTCTATCGATCTCAGTGAATCGCCGGATAAGCCTGTAACCCACCTGTGGATTGTGATCATCTAGTCCTCTTTCTCGGTTTTCTCGGTGCTCTTGCGCGGTATCTGCTCGCGTATGTAAAACATATACGCCGAGCGAAGCAGTTTCTCGTCGGCCAAGAGCTTCCGTAGATTTCCCCCATACACCCCCTCATACACATCATCGAAGAAGCCATTGACAAACGAACGCGTAGCCTCCCACTTCGTCTGTCCGGGGCGGTACTGCTGGTCAGCGATGCGTTCGAGATGTTCAAAGATGTCCTCAATGATCGCCGCACGTAGCGTATCAATGTCGGCCGCTTCGCTGTGATGACCTAGTTTCTTGAAGATTTCATCCACCGGTGCCATCAAAGAATTTTTCTTCAGCGAGCGACCACGTAGTCCGCCCTGCCAAGCAATATTGGCCAATCCTTGCAAGGCATCGCTCAATTCTTTCATTGTTTTACCTCCCATACTTTGAGATAACGCGTATACATGAAAAAATGCTCGTTGCGAAAGCCGGATCAAAGTCCATTCGCGATCAGAAGCTCTGCTTTCTAATAACTTCTCCGCGGTGTAAAAGATTTCCAGAGGCGCGTCCCCTAATGCCCTCACCAGCGTCACCCGTTCATTGCGCCTGGTGTTCGCTGAACGGACTAACTGGCTTAGCGCGAACAAATGTCGAACCTG
>WJJK01000007.1 GCA_014729705.1 Candidatus Altarchaeales archaeon
CTTCCAACATGGGCATAGATACCTGCATTACCACCCCCGCCTGAAGCGTCAATACCGGCCCCACCATTTGAAGAACCTGTGGCTGATATACCGGCTCCGCTTCCTGTATTACCTGCAGTAGCTACGATACCTGACCCTGAGGATCCCCCAACCGTCTGGATACCGTGTCCCGTATCGTTGGCCGTGATCTGGATACCATCAGTGTCCTGCGCGATTATGTCAATACCAATACCACCGGTCGTATATATACCCGTACCACCAGTCTCTCCTGTAGCATTGATCCCTGATCCAGTCCCTTTACCAATAGAAGCCAACCCCGTACTATTGGTAGCTGTACCGGCAACATACGCACCATAAGTTGTACCGCGAGCATCTATAGCAGGGCCGGAGTCATTATCAATGTCTATGCCACCTCCGGCAGCACTCGAGTTAATACGCAACTGACTAAGAGTAAGGACTTGACCTGTTCCTGTAAGTATATCATTGAGATAGTCAGCTGATGTAGTGTTCCCGTCGATCTCTTGAACATCTACAGGAAGGGTGTCAGTGTCGTCTACCAGACCGCCATATACCTCTGCAGGCACGACCATGAACTCACGATGTACGGGTCGGGCTCCGGTTTCATAGACTGCGACTATTAGTCTACCTAAAGTTCCCGTATCCGTGGTATTTAAAGGAATACGGTACCACCCATTTTCATCATGAGTCGCCGATGTAGACTCATTCTTCTGTGCAAATGCTGCGCCATTCTTTGAGAGGCGCACATCCGCCTGACTAATTGTTAGGGCTTCTTCTGGGGTATAGCCATCTGTTGCGTCTACAAATGGACCCAAAGTTATAGTCGGGGATGTACTCTGTTCTAAATATTGCATAGCCTACCTCTCCAAGGCCTACACACTAACCAAAACTCTTATGTCTTATTAAAATTGAAACTCAAAGTTGCGTTCGTGATACTCTGTGATCCGTCTACTTCCACGCGCAATAAACCACCTCTACTAAGAGATGTGCTACTCCAGTCGCTTATATCCAGATCCTGATTCTTTATACCAGAGATGATATGCGGGCCAGTCATACCGGCATGCATCTTCGTCGAAGGGGGATAATCATTGTAGGTACCTTCGTAGATATTGAAGTAGATGGTGCCTGTCTCTTCAGCCATAACGCGCCAATCATTTAGCTGAAGATCAAAAGGCATCGTAAGATTACCCTTAGTGCCTGACGATACGGCACTCGATCCGCCCTCGACTACAAAATTGATAACACCTGTATAACCACCAACCTCTCCTTGAGCTCCCGTCAAACCGATAGATCCGGTTTCACCTTGGACACCCGTATCTCCGCGGATCCCGGTCTCACCCTGTTGACCCGTTGGATAAAACCCTATCTTCACCCACTTAGCATCTGAGGCGTAGTATTTGTAGCGGGACCCGAATGCTGTTTGATACTCTTGCCCATCAGTAGGGCTTATTGGAAAGGCCATAGATATCTCCTGCGGCCAACACGTGACCGTACACCACACATAAAGGGGTGTTTATGAAGAGATTATCAAATCCTAAATAAGAAAAGAGCTGCAAGCATAATAACTTGCAGCTCTTTCAATTCTAATTTAGACACTTAATTTAGAATCAGATATCTACTCCTCTTTTACGAGAGGAAGAAGAACCTCCATCTCACCCACGCTAATCTGTTCCGGGAAGTCATCCAACGGGATTTCATAGAAATCAATTGCAGTTTCTTCACTCAGGATAGTATTAACACCCTCTATAGATTTCTCATATTCATCGCTTAGGGCGTCTATTTCCTTCCTAAACTCCTCGTTATCACGTAGACCTTGATAAACGTTGTCTTTAAGGATGGGGTTGCCCTCGTCGTCTTTATCAGCGTACTTCTTACACAAATCGATCCTTTTCTGCTCATACTCTGATACGGGCTTCATCGCTTCCTGGATAGACTCTACTTCATCCTTGATGCGCCTACTATTTTTTGCTATACCGTATGCAAAACGACGGCTGAGCTTTGTAGGAGCCTCCTCTGTTCCATCTTTACTGATTCTTGCAAGAATAGCATTGATGGCAAGTACCTCTGACTTCTTCAAAGTCTTCTCTGACATCCTCATCTCCTTTATATAATGTTATGAGGTATAGTATGTCTATGTCTATACTTTAACAATCCTATCAATAGATTATTAAATGAGACTTTTCTTTATGCTTGTGTGAAATTTGTGCTCAGCTGTACAAAGTATCTGCTGCCATCAGCATACGAACTTAGGATATCATATACTCCGGTTTGGCCTGTAAGAGATGTTTGAGTGCCGCTTGACCAGTAAAGGCCTGTGAATGTGGGTATTTGGTTCACATCGTAATCAATGATTAACGTAGTATTCGATCCAGCTATCCCGTTCGTGAAATAGAAGACACTTCCAGCCGCACCATCAGAGATTGTAACTTCTTGCTTTTTCCCGAGACTCCAATTGATTTCCTTATCACCAGTCATCGTACCTGCATCATACTGGAAAAAAGCCACCGCACCTGTGTCGCCCTGCACCCCTGTGACCCCTTGGTCTCCCAGACCTGTATCTCCTTGTGGGCCTGTATCTCCTTGAGATCCCGTACTTCCTTGTAGGCCTGTATCTCCCTGAGGACCAGTAACCCCGAGGCCTGTATCTCCTTGAGATCCTGTACTTCCTTGAAATCCCGTACTTCCCTGAGGACCTACCGCCCCTTGCGGACCTGTCTCTCCTTGGTCCCCCGCAGATCCCTGCACTCCTGTTTCACCCTGGATACCTTCAATACCTTTTACACCTGTAGCTCCTGCCGGTCCCTGAACTCCAGTTTCTCCTTGTACTCCAAGAGCTCCAGAAGCCCCCTGCGCACCTGTATGCCCCCCAGGACCCGTATACCCTCCAGGACCCGTAGGCCCAGCAGCCTCCCCTACATTAGCTAACTCATGATAGACACCCAGCTCGTCCCGAAAAGCCAAACGATAAGTAGAACCGTCTTTCTGTATGGCTACCTGATTGTTCTTAAGACGATCAGGACCTGATCCTGAAAGGAGAGATTTCAGCTCAGCTATTCTTTTTATGTGCTTACGGCTATATGTTGCCATCGATTTTCATCCTACGGCGTATCCTGGATAGTATCCTGATTATCGTCGATTATGTCTTGCCATGTATCCTGAGACTCATCAACAACATCCTGGATGTACCCAGGCTCAATGACTATATAAGGAGGCTGAGCAGTGCCATCACTGCCGCGCGACCCTGTTTCTCCCTGTAAAACATCTCCAAGAGCTCCTGTCAATCCTCCGACCCCAGTCACTCCTGCATAGCCTCGGAAACCATCATATCCTGTAACCCCTTGCCTCCCTGTAAATCCAGCAAGGCCCGAAGCCCCATACATCCCTCTAAGTGTGAAGTTTCCGTAACCTCTGTACACCTCTACATCGCTATCTACGATATCTCTTATACCAGTCAGTCCTGAAGACCCGTCTTGTGTCAATCTCACAAGTATAAGCGGGACCTTTCCCGACAAATCAGGAAACACTTTAATATTTCCATATCTCTTCTTCTTATAGGCCAGACTCGGTACAACCTCAAGAGTCCCGTATTTGTCTCTCACAATAAGCACATATATGACGTCTCCAAATTTATTGAAAAGACGTCTTGAAGTGCTGTTCACATATTTGCTCACCACACTCTGAACATCAACGCGAAGATCATTGTAGTGGACCCATCTATCTTCCACTACAGTAGAGCCTCCCTTCACGTATACGACGTTGGCCCCATGTATAACGGGGTCTCGGGTGGTGGCTTTGAAATCATTATTTTTCTTAGTTTTTAGGCCCATAATTACTGTTTAGGCCCTCTCTATTAAGAGATTATTTTAAACACGGGAGCAACTTAATAGTAGAATTCCTTAAAAGGGATACGTATATCCCAACTAATTCCCGTGAGACCTTGAACGCCCGTCTCCCCTTGTGGAGCCGATGGGGTATATCCCGCTTCTCCCTGTACCCCAGTCTGCCCTTGCCACCCTGTAGGTCCTTTAGGACCTGTGTATCCTGGGATACCAGTAGCCCCATAAGCAGTACTATCAGGACCCGCGGATCCTGTTTTATCTTTATCTACGATGTTACCAAAGCCATTGAAATGAACAATGTTTGCTGGCTTTAGAGGTAAATATCCTGTATTAAGGTCATCTGTCCCGTCCTGGATCAGCACTAAACCAACTAGAGGCACCATGTCAAACAATGCAGGCGGAGGCACTGCCTTAAACGTAGTGTACCGTACGTGCGTACCCTCGAGAACCTTAATACCCTCATCGAGGTCTATTCCTATCATCAAAAAAACGGCGTTATTACGATTTTTAAAGAATCTTGTACGAGTACCTACGACGACACTTTGTATGTAATCATCAACCTTGAAAATTAACCCCTCATAGCTAATCCACTTATTATCGTAGACCACTGAACCAGCATCGATCTTAATCGAGCTTTCTGAGAAGTTTGGGACCGTCGTCGCCTGTATGGTATTCTGTTTTGATTTTAGCATACTAATCAGCTATCAAGCCCGGGCCGTATGGACGCCGGAATCCTGATTCGTTTGGGTTTTGGGTGCTGGCGGGCAAATAGACCCGTAGACCCTTCAAGATATTGTTATAGTCGGCATCTCCTGAGATAAACATACGACTAGCTATAACTATAGATGAGTCAACTGCTTCGTCGTTCGTTTTAATGAGGGTATTCGCAGCCCCTACATTTATATAAAGATTCTTAGTTGTTGTTACACTATTCCATGAATCAGTTACTGTAAGAGATACAGTATATGTTCCCGTATGCTGATACACATGTGTGGGGTCTTGGGCTGTAGACGTGTACCCATCCCCGAATTTCCATAAGTATGTAGATGTATTAAGAGTAGTAGACTGGTCTGTAAAGTCTACGCTTAACGGTGCATCCCCCGATGTGGGGAGTGCTGAAAAATCTACGACCGGAGCAACCGCACTAACTGTGATATAATCAGTTCTAGTTTTAGAATCACTACCCGTTGCATTCGTTGAAGTAAGACTAACGGTATATGTGCCTGGTGACGAGTACTGATGCGTAGGGTTTTGATCCGCACTACTAGACGAGTCCCCGAAATCCCACGACCAGCTTGTAGGAGAACCTGCAGATGAATCAGTGAAAGTTACCGAAAGTATCTGATTACCCGATGTAGGAGTCCCCGAAAAATTTGCTGAAGGAGCCGTCGCATCATACCAAGCTGTGAGCCCGTTAGTATCATCTGTCGTATATACATAAGAACCTACTGCGTGCACCCCTGTAACAGTGGGGCCTGTATCATAGTAGGTATCAATAACAGAGAACGATGACCCATCATAAAAAACACGTATAAGACCATCTCCGCCTGCTGCTAAATAGAGATAACCATTGTGCCCAAAAATCTGCTCTGCGCTACTAATCGTCGCATCATATGTGACACTAGTAAGAGATGACCCGTCGAATGTGAAAGCTTCTAGACCTGAGTTACCAGCATAGATGTACGTGCCGTCATACCACACACCCGCGCAGCTCCCGTGAGTGGTATCTGAGTCAATCCTAGAAAAAAACGTCCCATCAAATGAGTAAGAGACAAGACCATCATTATCGCTTCCAACATAAACATAGGTCCCGTCAGAAAAAACCTTTTTGTATGGACCCCCACCTAAAGGAGTAGTGTTGTCCTTGACAGTAAAAGCAGCCCCGTCAAATGTGTAGGCTACTAAATCATTCCAGCCTGCAGCGTACACATATGTACCATCACCATAGACACTAGTCACTGTATAGGTAGTTTCTTTGGCTATTTGAGAAAACACCGCGCCATCAAAAGTGAATGCAAAGAGCCCGCCCGTCTTAGCGGATACGTAAATGTATGTACCATCACCCCACACACCCTGGCAAGAAAAAGGAAGGCCGTCAGGTAAAATGGTGTCTAACAGCGAGAAAGAAACCCCATTAAAAGAATAGGCGCGAAGACCATCTGTGCCGTCGGCTACGTATACATACGTACCATCAGACCAAACCTCTTGAGGGTTTGGAGACGCGACTTCTTTTCTCGTTGCTATATTATTTAGAGGCATACCTATAACCTATACATCTGAGCCGATAAATCGACATTGTAGTTCCCGTTATCCTGGTACGTATGCGTCGCACCAGTGGACCCAGAAGCCGGGATACTCCCGTCTCCGAAATCCCACGCGTATCCCGTAAAGAAGTACCCTGTCGGGGCCGCGCTCAAATTCACAAAATTCACCTGAAGTGGCGGATCCCCTTTTGTCACATCAGCTTCAAAATCCAATTTTCCTATACGTATGTAACCACCCATACGAATAGTAGTAACCGCGCTCTCCGTATCGGTAATCTTAACGATAACTGTGTGGTACCCTGTTGAAGTGTATACGTGCGTGGGCTCGTCATCAGTAGAAGTAGTACCATCCCCAAAATCCCACAAGAACGTAGAGGGTATCCCAGACTCAATACTAAGCCTAAACGTGACTGTTAGAGGAGCTACCCCCTCCATTACATCAGCAGAAACTTTAGCTACAACTGCCATGATTCACCTATGTTGTCGTGTCGAGGTTACCTGCTTTACCTCGAGTCTCGTAATAGTAATCCTTCAAATCCACGTCTCTAGACCATATCTTGAATTCATCAATCTTCATAGTTGTAGACGGTAAAATCTCCAATACATCTGTCGTGGGAGTATCCGGAGACGTATTTAGAGAGGTGTAGGTATCCATACGAGTTCTTACACTGTTATAAGTACCTACATAGAAGACATTGCGCCCTGGATGAAACTCTATTAAAGTCCATTTATTCACATTGACTGCTGCCGAAACCGTGCGGTATATGTAACTTTCGTTCTCATAAACCAACCTGCGTTGGTCGTCGATGTACAACTTCCAGTATTCGTTATCTACTTGGCTCCACGACTGTGCTATCACTAAAGAAGGCTGCGCATACAGCACATCCACGATCACATAATCTGTCTTCGTTTCACTGTCCTGCTCAGCCCCGTCCTGCACCACTAGGGTTACATCAAACTTACCGTCTTTATATGTATGATTGACTACAGTCTGGTTTCCGTCTACGACCGTCCCATCTCCCAAGATCCACTTACGAGAAGTGATCGCGCCTACAGAGCTATCAGTAAAAGTCACAGACAGCGTGCCTGTACCTACTCTTACATTTGCCGTGAAATCAGCTGTGATAGCCATACTACACCACCGTTATTAGCTTATTCTTTTCAGTGCTACCCGCACCATTCGATGCCACAAGTGTCACTATGTAATCACCCGCTGCTGAAAAAACATACGTAAACGCTTCTGCTTGTGACACGAGGATACCATCTACATACCACTTCCAAGAAGTCGGAAAGTATGTTGAAGAATCTATAAAGTGATAGTGCTTCGTATCTGTCGCATCTATCGTGTATGAGTACTCAGCAAGCGGAGGAGTATCCATCCTTATCCAGGCTTGAATCGTACCTGTATACCCGCTAAAATCCAGATGGTCCTCGTAGGTATACTTAGACTGTCCTCCATTATATGTCACCGAATGACAGTTATCGACGATCCCA
>WJJK01000399.1 GCA_014729705.1 Candidatus Altarchaeales archaeon
AAAGGAGACGACGCTCAAAGAGATCGGCTGCACCATGAAGACGTAGAGGAACCCCGCCAACAAGGCTTTCCGCTCTGAAAAACGAGCGCGCATTAAAACATAAATCAAGCCCCCGATAAGACACGCAAGAAAAGCACCCAAGAAGGAGACGACATAGAAGGTGTGTTCAGGGAACAAAAAGGACAGGCCCCGAAGGATCCAGACGGTTACGTCCGACTCCCCCCCGCCAGGCAGGTTGGTGCCTTCAGCCACAGCATAATAAAGCCATAACTCCACGTGGTTGACGGCGTGGAAACCAAACCGCAGATGAAAAAAAAGGTTGAACAAAATCCTCGCTAAAAAGCCGGATAAAACAATCGCAGAAAACCTTTTGAATACACCCCAGCAGCCGAAGTTCAAGGCTTTAGGGATATTTTTAAGCATGAAGATGTATTAGTGATATATGAATTATAAACTGGGTTTCACACTCATTTTATCCACAATAATCCTCTCCGGCTGCCTTGGAGGCGAAACCCAAAGCGGCCCTAAACTCTCTGAAATACCTGAAATGCAGCACTGCAACGATATGCAGGCAGACCAGGACAGGGAGAACTGCTACAAAGACGTGGCAGTCGAAAACCGGGACTGGGAGATGTGCAACGAAATAAACATATACCCCAACCTAAGAAACCTTTGCATACAGATGGTAGCCATAAAAAAGAAGGACTCAGACATCTGCCGTCACATACAAAACGACGACTGGAGACTAGACATCTGCCTGAGAGGAACGGGCAGCAAATAAATTTTTTCTCATCTGACCCGCACCGCCATCCCCGAATCAAAGTCCATTATTTCTTTGGGTGATAGGTGAAGCGTGCCGACCCTAATCAGGTTGTCGTTTGAGTCGACCACCAGGCATTCATCCCGGCATAAAAGGTTTTCATCCACGTCTTCCACGAACTTGCACATAACGCTTTTACCCTCCCTCACGCATTGAGTGGCTTGCTCATCATCGGTTAACTTCACCCTCAGGCGGGGGTATTTGAAGTATTCATGCAAACGGATTGCGTAAGGGTTTTTAGGCAAAAGGAAGTGGTCAGACGCCCTAACGGTTAGAAACAACCCTCTATGATGGTAAACCCAGCGGATTCTCTTGGTTTTCCTGCTTTTTTTAATCACAACGTTGTCTGGGATTAAAGCCCCCGCACCCTCCCCGAACTGGTAATCAGCCATCTGACGGAGTTTCACCAAATCATTTACGTGGATGTTTCTCTCAAATCCACCGCCTAAAACGCTTTGGCCGAAGGGATAGAATTCCATCAACCCGGAGGGTATGGGTCCGAACACCGGGTGATCGATCTTCTCATCTGATTCAACCCGCTTAAGCCTCTGCCTGGCGTTTAATACTTCAGCCCGGAAGCTCGTGTCAACGCCGGTGTAAAACAAGCCGCAGTTTTTGGTCGCAGGATCCAGGCCCATCAACCAAGGCATGTGTTTCTCAAGCGCCAGGAAACCCTCAAACAATGCTGGATGCGCCCTACAGCGGGTGGCAAGATAATCCCACAATCGCCCGCAGGAGACAGCCTGCTTGATGTGGGCTAATTCAGCGTAGGATACGAATAGGTTGTGGTAGGCGAGTTTCTCCACCCTCTCCCGGCCGAAAAGATTCTTCAAACCCAGACCATACTCCCGGCAAACCGGGCAAAGACAACCCACATACCTAAGATCCTCAAGATGCACGGTACCATATGAGGTGAGGTAGCGGTCATCCTGAGCGTATAACGCGTAGGCCGCCGAATCAAAGAAGTCGCATCCTAAGGCGCACGCCAAACCGAAAACCATTGGATGACCTAAACCGAAGGCATGCACCAACGTGTTTGCCGGAATGTTCTTCTTAACGGTTGCTATCACATCCACAAGCTCCTTGAACCGGTAGGACTCCATCAAAGGCACTATGCCGCCTACCGCAACCAAAGGGAATTTAGCCCCTAAAGCCTTGGCAGCTTTTTCCCTAAGATCAAGGTACCTGCCCCCCTGAACGCCCGCATTCACAAGGAACCCCGCATCCCTGGCGGCCTTAGACCGCTCAAAAG
>WJJK01000400.1 GCA_014729705.1 Candidatus Altarchaeales archaeon
ATTCTCACAGAAGCATATGATATCCTCGGCGTTGCCGTAGTTGGCGTGGGCACCGAGGTAGAGGGACTTCTTTCCGTTGTCGGTGGCTGCCAGGAGCTTCTCCAGGTCAGGCTGTACACTGAGGTCATCGCTCTGCCACCACTCATAGAGGCAGTCGAACGTACCCAGGAACACATCGACGTCCTGCTTCAGGAGCTCACCACCTATCTCGATACGGACAGTGATGTCTTCACTCATGTTTCAGTATCTCCTCGGCTATGGTTCGTACCAGCATGTCCTTGTCTTGAAGATGCATAGGAGCCTCTTCCGGTTTGCGTATCATCTCTACGATCTTGCGCACGTACTTCTTATCGTACTCAGCCTCGTAGACGTAACAGTTGATGTCGGAGTCGTCGTATCCGTCTGTATCGACGACACAGATGTTGTCGGGGTATGCAGCATCCAGGAGCATCTGCATCAGCTCTATGATACTCTTGCCTGTAGAAGAGAGGTTGAAGAGGCACCTCTCGCCAGGCTCTAGCTCTGACTCCTCGAAGCACTTCTTCACGATGGAGTAGGCGACGGAGACCGGGATCTCCATCTCTACCAGGAAGGGCATCAGCTTTGCCTCACTGTACTGCACAGAATGATGAAGGAGTCCTTCACTGTTGCACTTTCCGTCCTTTACACCACGGAGCACGAGCTTGATGGGATTCATACGTCAGCCTCCTCGGTCTCACCTTTGTCCCAGAGTTTGATCATCAGGTTAGCATCTTTATCGTTAAACCCGAGAGGCACGTCTTCATTCGGGTCATCGAGGAGATAGTCATTCTTGGCCTCCCCGTACAGGAAGTCATAGTCGAATGCTTCCATGTGCTGCAGGACATATCGACTCATCACGCCATATTTGAACGTGTCGTGAAAATGAGACTCTTCATCTTTCGAGCACATATGGAGAGGAGCCTCCTCGACTATGCGTTTGATGGCTGCCCGACGCAGATGAGCCGTATAAGGCTCTAAACCACCAGCCTTCTCCCGGAGCTCTCGGATAGCCTGGTACGCACGCAGCATGCTCTGAGCATATTTCAGTTGCTCCTCATAAGTCTCCTCCATACTCTTGAAGTGTGTGTCGTCCAAGAATGTCTTATGATGCATGAAATTCTCGGTGAGCGTAGAGATGATGTTGTCCTGAGATCCACGTCGACTGAGCCCCATATCGGCAGGAAGGAGGATGTGCAGGTTGTACTTCACGTAGACATCAACGATGGCTCGTGACATCTCTCGGTCATACTCATTATACACAGAGCGCAGGAGGACGGTCTCGGGTTTTTCACAGTCATTCCAGTCCAAACTACCATCGAACACGTAGTCATCACGATTCCACCATACTGTTAGAGCCTCTTTGTCGGTCAAGCCGACTCTATTAGCACTAGACCCTCCGATTTTACGTGTACCGCAGTTGCTCAGGTGTCGTGGCGTTTGTCCCCCCGCATTTATATGCGTTGAATGCGCGTAGTGGTTTGAGAGGACGCTATTGACATCAGAGTACATCGTTGTGTAAGAGAAGTCTATATCCGTACCCACATAAGACGGGCTCTCTTCCTTGAACTTTTGCTCATCCACACGGTAGTACGTACCATAGGAGGAGTGTACTCCAGACACGGGAACTCCGTGGCGCATGTAGCCTGCTTCACGCAGGACACGTGTAGTCCTTTTCGCCCTGGTCCCGTTGGACTCTATGCTGGACTCAGAGACGACATAAGGCTCTGGGTTCTTAGTCAGCAACTGCCTGGCGATTATCCCAAAGAGCACCTGGATAGATTTTTTGAGGCGTTCCTGGTCTTGTTTTGATGGCATGATGACCTTCCTTTCGTGGTGGTGGAGCGTCGTAGTCTTTGCTATCCTTAGCCGTCGAGTGTGTCATAGTAATGCATGGGCATCAACTTACCCTGTAGTCGATGTTTGATGTACGTCTCTACGGGGTTGACGCTGATTTCCGTGCTTGTGCTGGTGTATCTCTTCTTGTCCGCTGCAGGATAGCTGATGTAGGGTGACAGCTCTTCCAGTTGCCGGTCGGGCTGAGTGACCCAGTACCACATGAACTTCGGGTTCTTGGGTACGACCATAGCCTTCCCACCGACTATCTGATAAGCGATGCACAAGGGGACAGAGGGCTTACGAAGCATGAATGCCTCGTCTTCCTCCGTGAATGTGCCCCCATGGGCAAGCCAGTAACGTATGACCTCTCGGGACTTCACCCACTTCATGCCCTTGGGGACACACTCTTCGATGTCCTGTAGGCTAGAGTACTCGGTCTCCGGCACCTTCACACCCAGGGCTGATGCATCCCTCAAGACTCTAAGAGCGGACTCCCTGTAAGAGCCTCCCCACATCCTCTCTACCTGCTGTATCCAGCGGGGGCTCCACCAGTTGGTGTTCTTTTGCATGGCGAAGGCTTCCTCCGCCCGGTACGTCATGTAGCAATCCATCGTCAGAGGAGCATCCTCCGGGAAGGACAGCGGCGCACTGATGATGTAGCAGCGGTACTTGTAGTCCGTCGCGACTTCGTACAGCCAGTATCGTACAGCGGATATGATATTCTTCTGCTTGAAGTTGCCGCACGGGTCTATGTACTGAAACCGCTGGTTGTTGATGAGGATGACTTTGTCGTCACGCTTGCGGGCGACGGTGTACTCCCCGTAGCAGGTGAGTACCTGACCATCCGTGGCGAGTTCGGCGTTGCCCTTGGCGTCCGCCCGGAGGCTCTTAGCCTCACCGTCCAGGAACGCCTGGATGATGCGGAAGCGACGCTGGTCGGTGCCCTGCAGGTATGCCTCGTCTCCGTGCCATGCGTGGTCGGCGATGCGCGCCATACATTTCAGGACACGAGGGTCGAGGTCTTTGACCTTGAGTTCCTTCTCCACTATCTTCCGTGCCATGTCTCCTCCTCGAATACAGAACGAGGGTAGAGGCTCTAAGAGCTCCACCCTCGTTCAGACTGTAGTCAGATTTATGCAGCGTTAGCGGTGACGGGAGCGACCTTAGGCGTAATCTTCACTCGCATCCCCCAGTCCACCGGGGGCTCGCCATCGACTATCACCCACAGGACATCCTTCACGTACACCGGTTTTGTAGGTTCTGAGGCATAACCATCCGTGAGGATGATAAGCGACGAGTACCGGTGCTTGTCGGCGAGGTCCATGACGGGCTGGAAATTCGTGCCGCCACGACCATCGAACTTGAACCGCTTGGTCTTGCGGTCGAAGGGTACTATCTTACCCTGTATGTCCCAGTCGAACATCACGAGGTCAACAGGCTGTATCTCAGCGAGGCGGTTGACTTCGCACAGGAACTGAGCCAGATCATCGTCACTGATGGAGCCTGAGGTATCCACGGCGACCAGCTTGCGGTCAACGTGCTTGCGCTTGGTACCGCAGTACGGATACCCGAACCTGCGATTGGGACGCTTAAAGGTAGACTCTGCCTTGGTACTTACCAAGTTACCGAGGTAGAAGCGCAGGAACTTACGCCACGACACCTGAGCTTGCTGTGCCGCCATGATGATAGATTGCATGTCGGCAGACAGTGTGCCCCATACCTTTTCACGTTTTGAGAGCTTGTCCACGAGATTGCGGATCATGGTGTCAGCCATACCGGATTCATCTTCATCCCACTGACTATGCTCATCGAAGCCGCTGGAGGGTATGTCGCCGTGCTGTCCCGTACCGCCGCAGACAGGGCACTTGTCACTCTGCTGTCCCTGACCACTACCTCCACCACCCTGCTGATCCTGTGAGTCTTGCTGTCCCTGACCACTACCTCCCTGGGACTGTCCCTGACTGCCTCTCTGGGACTGTTGCTGTCCTTGACCCGACTGAGATTTCTTACCTGAGCCACCACAGGCGGGACACTTCTGATTGCCGGACTGCCCCCCAAACTGCTCGTCGATAAGCTGGAGGTACTGCTCCATCGAGAGCTTTTCGGGGTACTTAAACTGTTCATCCGTAGGACGGAGCCCCTTGTACTTCTCGTCTTTCGGCATGTGCCGATCATTATCATCAACGACAAGGCTGTTGATAGCGAGGTCCGCGGCAAGGTTCCACATCTTGGAGCGCCGAGGGTCGGCGGGGGCACGTCGGGTACAGTGATGAAGTATCAGGTGATACACTTCATGGGTCAGTACGAAGCGAAGCTCCGGGTCTGACAGGGAGCGCACGAAATCGGGGTTATATAGCAGGTAGAACCGGCTTCCCTTCACGTAGACTCCCATCGTATCGACAGACTTGGAAGCCTTTTTGTGCATTTCGATAAGTACCTCATGCACGAACATGTCCTGCACCACGAGGAACGATATGATCCAATCCCATCGTTCCTCAAGTGAGGTATAACTATTTTGAGTCTTGGGCATCTGTAATCTCCATGTTAGGGGTTCTCCTCAAGGGGGCATGCTGAATAAGCCATGCCCCCGTCCCGAGGAGGAACAGCTTACTTCTTGCCCTTACTGGAGGCCTTTTCCTTCTCCTCCAGATGGTCCAGACGCTTCTTCACTTCGGCTGAGTTCGGGTTCGCCAGCACGTTGAGGATAACTTTCATATTGGCGGGGGAGCCTCGATACCAGTCCTGTGAGATAGCCTGATGGTCACTCGTAAACTTCTTCCAGAAGTTCGCCGCGACCTCGTTGGGCACACACTGGAGGTAGGACAGCAGGTTCTTCTTCTGCTTGTCCGTCAGGTTCTTCTTATGCTTGGTGAAGTACTCCATCATAAGCTCGTTGTAAGCAGCCAGTTCAGGGGTACGGTTCGCCTGTACGATAGTCTCGATGCGTTCCTTGACACCCTTGTCCCACTTGTTGAGGATAACATCGGCGTTGAGTAGGTCGTAGTCACGCTCCACGAAGTCCCGGAACTTGACAGCGCACACCGAACCGAGATACCCCGCTGCGTACCGAGTCAATCGGTCGAGAGCATCCGAAGTCTTATCGAACAGACTGGGGTCATTCTCACCGCGCTTACTTTCGAGTTCGGTGATGGTGCGGCTGAACTTATGCCATGACCTACGATCGTACAGCTTGGTGGCATCCTGTGCCGAGGCTTCCTCAAGGGCTTCCTTGGAGGGGTCTATGAACTCCGAGTGTTTCATCAGGAACTCAAGGATAGCCGGATGGACACCGACCTTCTTCGAGTATGAGAAGAACTCGTCGTGGGTGGGCTTGAACTGGATAACGAAGAACCGTGACAAGAATGCAGGTTCCAGAGTGGTCACGGTATAGATATCCTGATCCGAGTTGATGGCACCAACAACACGCCATCCATCAGGCAGGGACCGCAGGTTCAGGCGACGGTCGAGCACCAGCTCAAACGCTGCCTGCTGAACTTCTCTGCTGGCACGGTTGATCTCATCGAGGAACAACACGCCTTCATCGCCATAGCGACCGAGAGATACATCTTCGGTCAGGCCCATGAGATCCTTGATGATCTTGGCATCGTTTTCAGTGATGGGCATGAAGTCCGGAGGAGCGAAGAACGTACGGCCACGAACGTGGAAGGGCATCCCCTTGAGGTCACCCACATCATTCTGTGACAGACGGAAGTCGATGCAGGGACAGCCGCGCTGCTCTGCGGACTGCTTGACGACTTCTGACTTACCCATGCCATGGTTCGCCATGAGCAAGATAGATTCGGTCATGGGGAAGTTGATGAGAACGTCGAGCGTGTTCTTCACACCCATGATTGCAGCACTACCAGCTTTTTCTTTCGCCATTTGTTTTCCTCCTCAGGAATAAGTAGTGGCGGGTTTGTCTCCGTACGACTATTAATATACAAAAATAAAACGAGTCTGTCAACACTTTTCTTAGTTTTTGAGGAAAGTATCGACTGTAGGAGACCTAGGAATATACGAATAGGTAATCTGTTTCTAAAGCACTTTCTCAATACAGGACATCGAATGAGGCCCACGCCTCAATGTGCTCGCAGAGTTCCTTGAGCCCAAGACGACACGCTACATCGTGCATGTGCCTGATACCTGCGACCAGCACGCGCTCCCAGTCCAGTTCTTCTGGACCGA
>WJJK01000401.1 GCA_014729705.1 Candidatus Altarchaeales archaeon
CTTAAACGGCGAGATATACGGCGGCGGCAGGCAAAGCCAGGACTTTCTGAGAGCCATATGCCAGGTTCTAGATGAGAAGCCTGCAGCCTGCAACGACCTGCCTGAAGAGCCGAAGTTCGAGTTAATCGTTTTAACGGATGAACGATGCGAGGACTGCAAGGCCATGGTCACCCGCATAACACCCCAACTTAAACAATTATTCCCGGGTATGAGTGTTAAGGAAATGGATTACTCAAACACCCAGGGGAAAAACCTATACGAGTCCAATAACGTGCAATATCTGCCTGCGTTTTTGTTCCCCGAGCAGGTGGAGACCGCAAGCAACTACGCGCAAATATCGAGATACCTGAGGCCGGCTGGGGACTACCAGTCCCTTGCAGTCGGATCAGACTTCGACCCCACGAAAGAGATCTGTGAAAACGGAAAAGACGACACAGGCAATGGGTTGATAGACTGTGAAGACCCCGACTGCGAGCAATCGCTTGTATGCCGGGAGGAGAATCCCCAGCATCTAGCAGTATTTGTGATGAGTGAATGCCCCTACGGCACAAGAGCATTAGACGCCATGAACGAGGTGCTAGCGAACTTCAAAGACGAAATAACATTTGAAGTGAATTACATCGCAAGCTACAACAACGAAACAGACAGCTTCAACGCCCTTCATGGTCAAAGCGAAGTCGATGAAAACATAAGGCAACTGTGCGCTGCGAAATACTATCCAGAGAACAACAAATACATGGAATACATCTGGTGCCGCAACGAAGACATAACAAGCACTGACTGGGAGAGTTGCGCTCAGATGGCGGATTTGGATGAGCAGAAGATAGCCGAATGTTCAGAAGGCGAGGAGGGAGTCAAGCTTCTGAAAGACAACATTAAGCTCGCCGACTCCCTGGGTATCGGCGCAAGCCCCACCTGGCTTGTAAACAACAAATACACTTTCTCAGGGATTACTGCTGAGGTTGTTAAAACCAACTTCTGCAAGTACAACGAGGACGTGGCGGGGTGTGAAAACACTTTGACTGCAAAATCAGACATACCGGCGGGAGGGTGCTGAGGAAACACATACATCCCCCCCCTTTCCTTGTTTTTTTTCTTTATATCCTTCCCATTCCTTTAAATCAACTACCATGTCCAAAAGATTGCTTGTCACCGCAGCCCTACCCTACGCAAACGGGCCCCTGCATGTCGGCCATATAGCGGGAGCGTATCTGCCGGCAGATATCTACACTAGATACAAACGCCTTAAAGGGTTTGACGTTGCCTTCATATGCGGTACAGACGAGCATGGGACGCCGATCACTGTGACAGCGGACAGAGAGGGAGTATCCCCCCAGGATATCGTAGACAAGTACCATTTAATGCAGAAGAAGGCTTTCGACGGTCTTTTAATTGATTTCGATAATTTCTCGGCGACTTCAAGGAGGATACACCATGAGACTGCGCAAAAGTTCTTCCAAAAAATACTTGAAGGCGGACACATATACAGTGAAACCGTTGAACGCCCTTATTGCCCGGACTGCGGGAGGTTTCTCCCGGATAGGTATGTTAGGGGGGTTTGCCCTAAATGCGAGACCCCTGATGAGAGGGGGGATCAATGCGAGGCCTGCGGGATACAGCTTGAACCCCATGAACTGGTTGCCCCCTACTGCATAATATGTGGGGGGGAGCCTGTGAGGAGGGAAACCAAGCACTGGTTTTTCAGGTTATCCGAGTTCAGCGAGAAACTGAGGACATGGATTGAATCAAACACTCATTGGCCGGCTAACGCTAGGAACTTCAGTTTAGGCTGGATAAGGGAGGGACTTGAGGATAGGGCGATAACAAGAGACTTGTCCTGGGGGGTTAAAGTACCCCTCAAGGAGGCGGGGGATAAGGTTTTGTATGTATGGTTCGACGCCCCCATTGGATACGTCTCCTCCACCAAAGAGTGGGGGCATAAGAAGGGTGTGGACTGGGAGCAGTACTGGAGGGATGCGGACATAATACACTTCATCGGTAAAGACAACATCCCCTTCCATGCGGTGATTTGGCCTGCCATGTTGATGGCGGAGGGAGAATACAATTTGCCTTGGCAGATAGCCTCAAACGAGTACCTGAATCTTGAGGGACGTAAGATGAGCACCAGCAGAGGATGGGTATTGTGGGTGCATGATTTATTGGAGGAATACCCCGCAGACGTTGTAAGATATTATTTAACATCCATTACCCCGCAAAGCTCAGACAGCGACTTTTCGTTGGAGGATTTCAGGTTAAGGGTTAACAATGAATTGATAGCGGCTTACGGCAATTTCGTGAACCGGACGTTAACGTTCATCGCCAACAAGCGGGGGGCGGTGGTGCCTGCTCCGGGGGAATACGGAGAGGCTGAGGAAAAACTTTTCGC
>WJJK01000402.1 GCA_014729705.1 Candidatus Altarchaeales archaeon
AAGTAATAGGATGCGGGATAATACTTCTTAAACAATCTCCTCAAGGAGCCGTAGGTGTCTGCGTCAATTAAGTCCGTGTTGAAGGAGAATACGCCGGCGTTGAATGCGGGTTCCCCAAATCCATATCCGGCTTCAAGAGCATCATAAATCCCTTGGTTTTCCGCGGTAGCCTTAAACTGTTGTCTCAGCGTGTGTGCGCCATCCACCACCGCCTTAAACCCGCAGCCTTCAAGTAGCCGGTCAATAGATGCGTTCACCAGCACGTCGTTGTCGAGGTAGACGATGTTACCCCATCTCCTGAATTCAGGGGTGAACAACCTGAACTTGTTTAAAACGATTTCAAGGTGTGCGGGGGATGTGGGTTTAACGCTTTCCCGGTGGAGTTTTTTGAATTCCGCCTCCCCAAATACATTATCCGAAAATTCCTTGACAAGGATGCCCCTGTCTTTGAACCACGCAAGCTTTTTTTCAGGTATGTTGTGGGCGATTAGCATGTAGTCCCCCCGCCACCCCGCCTGCCAGTAAAGGCTGGAGAACAACGCCTTAGCTTGATCCACGTAGGCTTCATCTGAGAGGGTGACAACAAGGTTTTTCTTCATAGCAGCTGCAACTCCCCCCTCATTTTTTCTGTGAATACGTGGACGTCGAATTCCTCGGCTCGCCTCACACACTCACTCCTGTAGGCGGAGGTGTCCCCTAAATCCTCTACCGCCTCCCGGATTTTCCCGGGGCTCACATCATCTATCAACACGCCGGTCTCCCCGGATACCACAGTCTCCCGATACCCCCCCTCGTTGGGGGCGATCACAGGCTTGCCTGAGGCCATCGCTTCAATGCAGGTTATGCCAAAATCTTCGTCTTCGGCTGTTGCAATCAAGCCTTTGCAGCGGGAGTATATATTTGTTAGTTTCTGTTTATCATAGACTGCTTCAATGAATTCAACGTTTGCCGGAGCCTTTTGCTCAAGTGCCCGCAGGTAGCCTTCCAGGTTTTCTGCTGCCCCCCCGACTACTACGAGTTTTTCTTTGGGCATTTTCCTGAAGGCTTCAAGCTGAAGCTCAATTCTCTTGTAGGGGTCTATGCGTGATACGGAAAGCCAGTAGTCTGCGTGAGGGCGGTAAAAATATTTTTTAGTCTCCAGAGGATAATAAATCAGCGTGGATTTACGCCCATAGGTTTTTCTTATCCTCTGTTGCACGTTCTTTGATGTTGCAATTATTTTATCCACCGCCTCCACCGCCTTCTTATCCAAAAGTATTTGGAATTCTTTGACCGCCTGCTTGGGTAGGTTCAAGGGACTGCAGGTGCGGTATCTTAGGTCGTATAAGCCTCTGAGGGGGCTGATGCAAAACCATAGATTCCGTTTATGGTTTGCTGCAGCGTGTATGCTGTATGAGCCTGCGTATATGTGTTTTTCGAATCCCTCAAGCTTTAGCCTATGAAATAGTAGTTGTGTTTGGATCTGTTTTAGGTGTTTGCTGCAGGAGACTGCGCCTATAGAGTTTATTTCAACGTCGCCGTATCCTAGTTGCTTGATCCGGGTTTTGTCCACGTTGGTTGTGTATATGGGGATGCTAAGTTGTTGGGCTAAGGTGAGCAGGCTTATTTCGGCTCCCCCCAACTCATCCATGTAGTCGTGGAGTATGGCGGTTTTTTTCATGTTATCATCTGCCTGATTTTTTTGGTGAAAACCTGGGTGTCGAATTCCTCGGCTCGCCTCACACACTCCCTCCTGTAGGCGGAGGGGTCCCCTAAATCCTCTACCGCCTCCCGGATTTTATCGGGGCTCACATCATCTATCAACACGCCGGTCTCCCCGGATACCACAGTCTCCCGATACCCCCCCTCGTTGGGGGCGATCACAGGCTTGCCTGAGGCCATCGCCTCCACCGCGTTTAACCCGAAGTCCTCGTTTCTGCTTGTGGTTATCAATCCCCTGCAGGCCGCATATAGTTGCACCAGTTTTTTTTGGGGTATACTATGCACTATCTCGACGTTTGCGGGTTTTATCTTCTCAAGGTATCTATTGTAGGATCTAAAGTGCCTGGAGTCTTCAAAGCAACCTACTATAACAAGCTTTTCTTTGGGCATTTTCCTGAAGGCTTCAAGCTGCATCTGCACCCTCTTATGTGTTATAAGGCGGTTTACAGAAAGCCAGTAGTCTCCCGGCTTTTGATAGTGGAAGTCTTTCGTCTCAACTGGGGGGTATATGACTTGCGCCTCCCTTTTGAGGTATTTTTTCAGCCTGTTCCTCGTATTCTGGGAGTTGCAGGCTATTTTTTCCACGTGTTTCACGTGCTTCTTGTTTAAGCTGCGGTTGTATCTAACCCATAAGTCATATGGCAACCTGCCGTAGAAGGGTACCGTGTGTTTTCGGGTGTATTCATATAGGTCCCATATCTCGCGGATCAACGAGTGAACGTACCATAGGTTGGGTTTATGTTTTAGGGCGGCTGAGACAGTCCAACACCCGTTTAGGATGATGAAATCATATTTATCCAAAACCTTCAGTCGGCTGTATCGGCTTAGGGTAAGCTGCTGCCTTAATGGGGGGTTTTCGGGAACCCAGCCTATTTCATGGGGTTCGACTTCAAAGCCCATGTTAGATATGGCCTGTCTGTCGGCTTTTGGCGCGTATATGTCTGCATCCAACTGCTTTGCAAGGGTTAACCCGACTTTCTCTGCGCCCCCGATGTAGTCCAAAAAGTTTTGGAAGACAGCGATTTTCTCCATCTCATTTACTAATTTATTGAATAGTTTAATGAACTGTTGAGTTCATACACCCTCACGTCTCCGTTGTCGTAGGTCTTCTTAAGGGTTTCCCCGAAGAAATCCGTGTTTCCTAGGGGTTTCTGGGGTTGGTTGAGCATCAAAACGTATTCATCCCTCATCCTCCCGGTTAAGGCTACGTAGTCCACTGAGTAGGTGTTGAGTCTCTGTATGGCATCAAGAAACAGGCTCTGGTTTTCCCTGTAGAATAAGTCCAGCACCAGGGGGTTGTCTTCCCTTGCCCCCGTCACGTTATAGTATCCCTTAAGTATAAGCTGGTTTATGAAAAACTGGTCTGAAAACACCCGCCCCCTAAGGGATTGGCTTATCCACTGGGCTGCCTGAACCTCTCCTACAGGCGTTTCAAAGAAAACTTTCTTGTCCTGCGCAACCTGAAGGGTGGTCAGTAGGATGAAGACAGCAGATAATATGAAAAAGTTTTTATAGTGTTTTTTAGGTATCCTCGCGGCCATCAAGGCGTAGAAGGCGAAGTAGTCGAATACGCGGGCAGTCAGGTTCACGTGTATGAAGCCGTAGGAGACTAAGGCAACAGGTATGAGGCATAAAAACAGGTTCACATCCTGCTCAGTGAACCGCCCCCTCCAAAGCAGATGGATTAGGAAGGTTAAACCCAGAAACAAGAAGTATAGGGCCTGCCACCTTATAGCAGACAAAAAAAGTATTTCAGGGTTTCGGTAGACTGTGTCTTGGTAGGTTCCCTGCGCTGCTTTTGCTTGGGTTAGGCTCATCACTGCTTTGTCTAGGGTGGTTTGGTCTTGTGCGGTGCCTAAGCTGTATTCCCACATATTCGATAGCAGATAAACGTGTAGTCCCACGATGAATGCGAGCGTAAGGTAGGCTCTGGTTTTTGGGTTTTCAGCTGTTTTTCTAAGGGAATAAAGGGGGTTTCGGCTTTGGTTCAGGTCCCTGAGATAAGTGGAGAGCGTGAACCCCAGGGAGGCTATTAACGTTATCATCGATGCGGTGTAGTAGGTGAAGTTCATGGCAACCGCATAAGGCAGTATTATCCAAATTATTTTGTTTTCCCTGCTTGTGTAGAGGAGGAAAAGGGGGAATAAAATCACGTAGGATAGGCTGTGGCCTGCAAGGGAGGTGGTTAGGTGGAATAACTCTATGGGCCCCAGCGACATCAGGGCCACCCCCAAAAGAGCGTGTCTTCTGTCACGGTACTGCTTAAACACTATGTATATGAAGCCCAGGTAGGTGAGGGTGATAAGAAAGGTTGATGTTGCAGGGTGGGGTATCAGATGCCCGCTTATCAATTCTGAGGCCTCTAAACCTATGTATGGGCTCCTATCTGCTGCCATGCCGGTGTAGAACCCCAGGTCGGGTGCTTGCTTGCCTATGAACCGGTAGGCGTAGGCGTAGGCGTCTGAAGGTTTGTATATTGAATCCCAAAACCAAAGTCGAAATAAAGCCCCCAGAAAAGAAAACCCTAAAACGTATTTCAAATCATCTTCATAAAAAGTCTTAAAATCCACGCCCCGTTTGAGGTGCAGGAGGGCTGCGACAATCAAGTTGAATCCCGCCAATAAAAGTGTTAGGTTTTCGGGTGTATTCAATCCCGCATAAATCAATGCCACACCCATTATCTGGGTGAGGGATACGGACAAAAGCAGGCAGTAGACTATTCTTTTGATTATTTTCAGGCGGGGATAGATTAGGTGGGAGGTGAGGGCGCCTGTAAGCAAAAAAAGTATGAATCTTCCAACCATTTAGCTGAAGTATAATCAAGCAGCTTAATATATAGCTGCAAAAGAATTTATTGACATGTTTGTCTGGGGTAGTCTGCTTGGCGTCATACTGTTTTTCCCGCCCTTCCTCTATGCGCTTGGTTTTAAGGGTTTCAGGCAGAAAACCTTTGAGGTTCTGCTTGCGCTTGTTTTTTTCCATCTGAGTTTGGCTGTGGTTTCCCAGGCTTTGGGTTTGTTCAACTACGCCACAGTCCTGGCTTCGAATGTTTTGGTTGCTTGGGTTTCCCTGGCTAAAACCGATTGGGCGCAGACTAAAAGAAATATCCGGGCTATTAGGGTCGACTGGTTTCTGGTGGCAGCCTTAGTAATAATATCTGTTCAGCTTTGGCAGGTGCATCAAAGCTACACCGGCATAGTCACCACCGCCTTTGAACCCTACGTCTTTGTGGAAGACCTCAAATACCCTTACCCTTATTTCTCGGATGAATGGGTGTCTATAGCCTTCATAGATTACTGTATTGAGTCGGGGTCTCTTCCTTTTGTGAACCCGCTTTGGTATAACGAGTTTTTCATAAACTTTGAGTTTGCCTTCCACAGTCTTCTGTCTGAGTTGACGCTGTTTCTAGGCCTAAACCCCCTCACCCAGTATACGTTGCTTGGTTTTTTCTCAGCCCTACTTATATGCGTCTTAATTTATTTTTTGTTGAGGGAGTATGGGGTGGGTAGAGCCGCTTGTGCGGGCGCTTTGTTGCTTGTCCCCCATATTGTTTCAAGC
>WJJK01000403.1 GCA_014729705.1 Candidatus Altarchaeales archaeon
AATCCATATCGACAATACCGCTGTAACTGTGACAAATTTCATCTGCTGCATTATCGCTTTTTATAATATTATTCTTAAATTCATGCCCTGAGCCGCTTCCGCTTTGGACCGTGACATCTCTATAGTATTGCTCATAATAAGCCTCAACTAGAGTGTTGTTGTATACTTTACACCCGGTTATTTGCCTGTCTGAAGCACCGGCAAACCAGACATTTATTAAGCAATTTGCTATAAGGTTGTTGTAAACTTCTGCATTCATAGCAAGAGGGGAACCCATTTCGTTTACCCACTGAGCCTCATGGCTCATCCAAACTCCCTGCCCCCTTCCATCCTCGCTATTAGCGTTTGTATTGGTTCCGTAAATCAGATTGCCAAATACTTTGGCACCAGTACAGCTAACAATGTAAACCTGTAAGCGTGGATTCCCATAGATAGCATTATATTTCACTATGGCATTGGTAGAACCAACATCAATATCAATTCCCTCGAAATACCCGTCACGGATGGTTGAGTATTGGATAACAAAATTGTCTGATCTTTTTACGGCTATTTGTGGTGGATCTGTCCCAGACACCTCAACAGCAGCTCTGTACGAATTTTGATAGACTTCACAATACTCAACAACCCCATCATCGGAACCCTGCTGGCTCCCAGAGGACGGTAGGAAAGAAATCCCGAACCTGTAGGAACCATGTATTTCACAATCATGGACGGTAACATTAGGTGAGGATTGAACCCTTACTCCAATGCCGCCGGAGTCTTTTATATTAAGATCCCTGACTTCAACATATTCTTGGTCCTCAATATGCACAAGGCCTGTGTAACCATCTTGCGTTGGGACGGTGTTACCATCCCCGTCGATTATAGGCATAGTTCCTGTTGGTTCATCAGTTAAATTCCCATCATTATCATAAGCACCAATAATAACAGGATCACCACTTGTCCCAGACCAATCAACAACAAGTTGTTCTCCGGTCCATGTTTTGCCAACAAAGAAATAAACATCATCACTTGTAGAAAATGCGTTTGCGTTCACCTGTGCGATAGTAGTCCAGGCATCAGCATGAGATGTACCGTCTTCTGCACCGGCTGCGTCAGGGTTCACATAATACGTCGCCCCAAACGCACTACCGCACATGAGCAGGAGCAAGGCTATGGTTGTGAGTATGTATTTCATTCGACCTTCCTTATGGTGATCTCATATCGTTTAACAGAGTCATCTAATTCCGGCACATTGGGAAGCACAGTAATCTCAGAGCGAACCACATGGCTTACCTCGTTGGAGAAGTCAGACTCCATCCCTCCGTCATAGTGCTTGGCAGCGAAGAAGTACTCTTTACCCGGCTCAAGGTTTTCCACCGTGACCGTAACCGTTCCCGTACCAGCGTCCTTGCTCCATTGATAATTGCCGGACTCCTCGCCAACGTAGACTCTAGTCCCCCAAGGTTCACCAGGATCATCCCAGCCCAGGGTGACGTCGGCTGCCCCTACCGGAACAGCGAAGAGGAGGAGGCAGAATAGGGTTGTTGCGGTGAGTAAAGTTTTCATCAGGACACCCCGCATCCCATCAGTAAAAGACCCCTGCTCCCAGAAGACGGCGGTTCTTCAGGCGCACCCGTTATCCCACGGTACAGCCCTGCCACATGCCTCCTGTCTGCCTCATCATCTGGTACGGACCCATCAGGTGTTGGCGGGGTTCCGGCGACCGATCTACGTTTGTCTTCAGTATCTATACTCATTAGTTGTCATCCCTCACTTCGCTTTGTTCAAATGTCGTGGTATCATCCGAGAGGTCTTGCTCAAGGATA
Organism: Candidatus Altarchaeales archaeon; assembly: GCA_014729705.1. Lineage (GTDB taxonomy): Archaea > Altiarchaeota > Altiarchaeia > IMC4 > SCGC-AAA252-I15 > WJJK01. Next base: position 1,809 of record WJJK01000403.1, read on the forward strand.
ACCGTACCGGCATCGTTTGTGATTCTGTGTTCACTTGAAGTGGTTTCTGTCTTGTTACGATTCTTCATAAAGTCAAGCATCAGCATGTCGGTTATCGTGTTGTCGATGTCTGCCTTTTGGGTAAACTCGCTCCACGTATCGACACTCACCACATCCACCATCTGAGCGTTGACCTCAGTATCCCATGCAGAGTTCCAGGGTACTGCGGTAAGGTCGGCACCACCCGCCCCAAGAGCATCGTCAACCTCGCTTTCGACCTCTACGTCCCAATTGCTATTCCACGGGATTAACGAGAACTCTGAGCCGTCCACATCTAGCTCATCAGACCCGATAGCCCCGGTAGCAATCTTCGCCCCGGTTATGGCATCTGCGCCTATCTCGGAGGCATCCAGCGTCCCCGAGACATCGCTTAGGTTAATGCCTATGTTGTCACTCGTGGTCAGCGTAGAAAGTGCCGTACCGTCTCCCAGAGAGTCCCATATTCCCTTGTTCGTCGGCGGGGTAATGTCACCCGTACCATCCACAAGATGAGCCTTTTGAGCGACCTCTGCCGGGACCCTGGTTACGAGTGTGTCCACATTCGTATCAACGGTATCAACCTTGCCCTCGTTGGTGTCACCCTGAGAGGTTAGTTCGTCCAGAATGAGGTCTATGCGCCCACCGTCAGCCAGATCGGCTTGCATCTCGTTTGTATCGGAAAGGGTTGCCGCAACCTCAGTATCAACATAGTCTTCAATGTCCTGAAGCTGTCCACCGGTTGCGGTTGTCTTGGTTCCGTTGAGGCCAAGGGCAGAGCGGAGTTGTTCTCGCTCGGTAGTACCCCAGTCGTTTGTTCCGCCTACAATGGCATCCGATATACCCTCAAGCGAATCATCGCCAACGCTGTAAGAGCTTGTGTCTGAGGTCTTGGACATCATATTGGACAGCACCGAACCGTCTGTAATCTCTGCGGTCATGTCTGCGTTATTGGCAACCGCCACATTCATCAGATGGTCAAGGTCTTGGTCAACCAATTCATCGTAGACCTCTGATTCTACCTCGGTGTCCCAAGCAGGATTCCATGGAATCAGTGTAAATGATGAGCCGTCTTCCGTATCCGGCATAAACCCTGTAGCTGTTGCCCAGTTGCCTTGGTTGTCATACAGGTCTTTCAAATAGGTTCCGGCATATCCTGCGCCAGCATAGGCAGAAATGTTTAACTCCCACACATCGGTTGCGCTGTGAGTAGAAAAACCCGTAGCCGTTGCCCAGTCACCGGGAGAGTCAAGCAACGCCCCGGCAGCATTCGCCCCATCATGTGCGCCGACAATCACCTCGTCCCAAACAGCATCGGCAACACTCGCCGCCGTGGGATCATTAAGGGCAGCAATTTCGTCTGAGAGAACTTCTAGCGTGTCTCCGTCTGCACCTATTACCGTGTCTGTGTAGTCTGAACCTTCAGCTTGCATTACATCTACTTGCTTATAATCAGTCGAACACATCGAGTCATAATGGTTCGCCGTTACTACAGTGTATTCTTCCCACACATGAAGCGCACCCGATTCATGGACGTAAACCTTTAATCGCCCAAGTGTGCCTGTATCCGTAGTGTTCAGATCACAGTCGTAGAAACCACCCTCATCATAAGTACAAGCCGATGCCTCGTTCTTCTGAGCAAAGTTCCCACCATTCTTGGACAACTTCACATCACCCTGAGAAATCGTAAGGCTATCCTCAAGTGTATTTCCATCCGTACTGTCCACAAACGGCCCTAGCTTCAGAGTGGTAGCTGTACTCTGCTTGAGGTAGTTGCCCCCAAGTGCCAGAGAGGGAACGATCAAAAAAACGAGTGCCAGGAAAAGACTTAATCGCTTCATGGGTATTGCCTCATGTGTCTGAAGTGATGATAAACTGTTGTAACGGGACCACCTGCCGTTGCGGTGGATTGCTCTATGATAGCCGCACCCGCATAGGCATGAAAGAAATCCATCGAAATCGTGTCTGTATTATCCCCCTGCTGATAGAACTGCATGTAGGCGATATTGTTGGCATCAAAGTAGTTGCCAAGGCTCGTC